>JAUYOL010000016.1 GCA_030695905.1 Candidatus Omnitrophota bacterium
CCACCCGCCGACGATAAAGAGCACGGCCAGCCCCATTGTTACCATTTCGTCTCCGAGGAGGTGCCAGAGAAAACCTGTCACGGCCACCAGCAGACCCACCAGGAGCTGGAAGTCGCGAAGGACGCTGATCTCCCGCCGGTCACTGCTTCCGGGATGCTCCCGTATCGTCCCCCAAGCCCACACGGCGCGCATCGCGAGCATGAATGCAACATAGAACACAAAGGTTACTTCCCCGCGCGCGGCGCCGACTGCGGCGCCATAGCCGGCAACGGCAATGGCCACTTCGGTAAAGAACCGACGATAACGGGTGAACGGGTTCCTGATCGTCAGGATCCGTCCGTGCAGCCAATCCCGCGCGAAAAAGTAAAATACCGCCGCGATAAGAGCAAGCCGATAGGTCCGCTCATAGACCGTCGGAACACTGCCCAGAATAACCCATTCGTACGACTCGCGCACGATCGCGACAAAAAGCGCGGCGTAGAGAAAGTCCACGAACCGGATCAGCACATCAAGGAGCCGCACCGAGGTCTCTTCCGCTTGCTCAGCCATCTTCCGCCCCCCCTCAATAGGTTTTCAGGGAACTGCCGCCTACTTTCATAAGACAAGATTTCTCGGCCTTTTGCCGTCACCCCTCGCAATAGCGCCGCTCAACCTCGTCAAGAATCGCGCCGGCGACGTTGCGCGGCGCTCCGGTGACGGGAAAGTGGTGCATATCAATGTAAGGAAGGCTGTTTGCCTCAATAATACCAAAGGGAATACCGCTTAGCGCCTGCCCGTCCGCAAGGGGCAACCCCCGAAAATGGATCGCGCGCCCGGCGCAAAGTTCGAAGTAGTGCGTTTCCCGGCCGCAAAGACGCAGCACCCTTGTTCCATAGCCGCGGCGGCTCGCCTCGTCAATCACCACCAGCGACCGGTTAAAGATGCTTTTGCGCTCCTTGATGGCGGTAAAGCGCGCAAGACCGCACGCACGTAATAACCCGAGTAGTGCTTGTGCGCATATGCGTTCCATCGCGCTCGCCAATTTTGCCGAATTCACCAGGCCAAAGCACCGCCATCCGCACCGGACCGCCAACTGTCGCGCAAGGGACTCGACAGAAGAAACGAAACGCTCTCCGCGATGCGACGACCGGGTAATGATCGGCAAACAATGGATGCAAAAACCGTCTCGACGCCACCACGTCATGGTTTGGTCCAGATGTCCGCTATATTATACCCGAAAGAGACACACGCTGACATGGAACACGCCCAAGCAAAAGCCCGGGCGTGTGTTGTTTCGGGATACACCCACCTTACGCGCTCTTTGAAAGCGGCAATTCCACCACGAACGTACTGCCCCTTCCCAACCCCTCCGATTCCGCCCAGGCGCGGCCGCCGTGGTCTTCGGCCACGCGTTTGACAAAGTGCCCCGCCATCATTTGCTGATTGCTATTCCAATCAGTAAAAATATGCTAGGCTCTGGTCTATAGAGCGCACACTATGAAATCGGACTGGCATTCCCCCGCAAAACCTTTTTTATGGGCTTTAACGGGAGGTATAAGTATCATTTCATAGTATGATGTCTATAGGATCAATAAAAATATGAAAATACTTAAACCCATAGCGCGCACAATAATATATGATGGAACAACTAACAAGGTTTTACTGGTTAGAAACACAGGAGCAGCCTTCTGGTATGCTCCAGGCGGTGAGTGGGAGTTTAAACGTGAGAACATTTTAGAATGCGCCAAAAGAGAAGTATTTGAGGAAACTGGGTTGAGGATAGATATACAAAGACTGTTATATGTGCAAGAGTTTCATGGATCTGAAAAGATGGTGTGCATAGAAATGTTTTGGTTGGCAAGGCTCTCCCACGAACAAGATCTGGATTTGCAGCATGTCGATCTTGATCCAAACGGGTCAGTAGAAGAGACAAGATGGTTCTCAAAGGAAGAATTGCAAGAGCTGAAAGTATTCCCCGAAAGACTACGATATACGTTTTGGGACAATATACAAAACTTTGAAGTCTCCGAAGACCCGTTTATTGGTATTAGCTAGTTCGCATGCAATGCTTTTTGGCTTTTTAACATCTGAGAGTATTATGGTCTCCTACGCCCATTCACAAAAAGTGTTCTCATACAAATCAGAAGGGAGTGTTTCTTGTAGCATGGCGTTTAATTATCATGATTCTTCAGTCTCCTTTGCTATAGACAATAAAGTCGTTCTTGTCTTGGAAGCCGAAAGGGTCTTCAGAGAAAAAAAGAAAGCATGTACACAAGAGGAAATGGAATATTTAACTCGGTACGGTCTCAACTTACTTGGAAAACATGTTAAGGATGTCGGGTATTGGTCGATGACAACTTTCAACAATCCACATTTGACCAACGATGACATCATAAATGCGAACGAAAAAAGGATCAGGGGGCCTCATTGGAAAAAGATTAATCTTCTCGGATCTGAAAAGGATGTCTTAATCACAAACCACCATCTTTCTCATGCGGGGACATATTTCTGTACGAAATATAAAAGCGCAATAATAATTTCCTGTGATGGAGGAGGAGATATCGATCCAGTCACAAATAATAATGAATGCGTGGCTGTTTTTAAGGGATGTGGGGATAAAATCCTCAAACAACATTTGCCTTTACAAGGCTTTATAACTGGTAAAACTTATGGAGTCTGTTCCGCATTTATTTTTGGATCACAACTTCATTCTAAAAACCCGCCAGAAGGCAAGTTAATGGCACTGGCTGCTTCCGGGAAGATTAGAGATGAGTATTACAATTTTCTTGATAAAAATTTTGAGAAAATAGAAAAAACTGATTACTCGGAGGTCTTGAAAATCCTGGAGAGGAGCTCTATGAGGAGTTTACAAGGACAAGCCACGAAACAAACCAATGACGCCAGAGATTTCGCAGCCACACTTCATAGATTTTTTGTAGAGAAAAGAATGGAAAACATTGACTTTATAATAAAAGGAGCTTCTTCGGATGAGGAGGCGATGATATTGACTGGAGGAGCTAGTCTAAATCTAGATTTGAATACGAGAGTTATAGAAAAGTACCCTAATTTTAAACATTTTGTTCCACCCTGTTGTGATGACACAGGTCAATCCCTTGGATCATTGTGCATTTTGATCACTCAAGTACTGAATAAGAGACCTACTGTGGATCTACCTTATTTAGGAGAAGGAGTTGAGCAATATGATTATAATTCAGAAACCCTAGAAAAAGCAGTGGATATATTACTAAAAAATGGAATATTAATTTTACATAATGGAAAGTCTGAAGTCGGCCCGAGAGCGTTAGGAAATAGATCATTCATTGCAAGACCAGATAGTTTAGAAATTAAGGTAAGGCTTAGTGAAAAAATTAAACGGAGGGAGTCTTACAGACCGGTTGCCCCGGTAGTTCTAGAAGACAAAGTTGGGGAATATTTTATTGGCCCTGGGCAGTCCCCCTACATGTTGTACAGATACAAGGTTATAGCATCTCAAAAAGAAAAGGTAGCTGGTGCAGTTCATATAGATAATAGCGCAAGAGTGCAGACAGTAAGCAAGAGTGAAAATAAATTCCTTTATGATTTGATTAAAATATTTGGCGAAAGAACGGGAGTATATGCGCTCTTGAATACATCGCTAAACCTGCAAGGAGAACCACTTGCCAACAAGATTGAAGAAAGTCTAAATATTTATGACAGAATAGATGGTCCCAAGGGAATTGTATATAACGGCCATATTATCAAGTTCTCTGAGAGTAAATGAGGTTGTTATTAGATAGGTTTGCCATAATGCTGCATATATCTAGCTAAAAATATATCAAGCTCAGATTGAATAGTCCCGCGCATTTGCTCCAACTTAGAGACATCTATGTCAAAAATATAGTTTCTAGTTTTATAGAAATTGTAGAAATTCTCCCAGCCGCCTATCATTTCCTCTGTGGCTTTGTTTTCGTCTTTATACATCTCACCTAGCGGATGATACAGTAAGGAAATGTGGGCGCCAGCTTTATCTACAATATACATAAGTGATAAGAGCGTAGACATGACAATGTGGTGAGCAGATAAAATATACAAAGTTTTCGGCTCTTCCTCAATTTTCTGGAGCAAATCAAGGATAAATCTGTACATCCTGATGTTTAATTCTGCCTGGCTCTCCCCTGGTGAGGCAAATATTTCAGCAAGTTCGGGATAAGCTTTTTCATCAGAATCGTTTGTGACCGATCCATATCTATACCAAATATTCCCCTTTTCGAAAGCTTCTTGCAAGAAAATGAATTTTGCCTTCTTGATAAGAGGGTTCCTTATATTAACTCCCCTTTTATATTCTCCATGAATTTCCGATGAAGTACGTGGGTCAATTTCCTGCTCAATTGGAATATTTACACGTTTTGATATTTCATCTTTTAAGATGTCCGCGGTTCTCATTGATCTTAGCTTGTCACTACTAATAACTACTATGCGATCATACTTGCCAGATTCAATGTCTTCCAAGATAGCAGGTACATAATAGTTTATAAGTAGATCAATTTCTTTTGGATCTATATCTGCATCTCGATTCATCTCTTCCCCCTTGACCTCTTCTAAGTGCCTAACCATTTTTATCCCTTCCATATTTCTTGTTCCCCTGTGATATGACGTGGTGCGGAGATCATCGTAAACTTTATGATCAAACCAATGCAATTATTTGCAACCTTCCCTAAGCATGTTAATAATAAACTCATAGGTCTCCTGCTCTGTCCTGTTCATTGTATCTACTGAAATAATCTTATCTTCGTTTACTACATATTTACATTCATCTGAATTGTAAAAATCAGAAAAATTTTGAAGAAACGCTTCGTTCTGCCAAAAATCTAGTGTATTGTCTCGTACCACTTTTCGCCCCCTTTCAATGCTTACCTTTGGAGTTATAGTGAATACAAAAATGTAGTCGGGCATTACAATGTTTCCCCTATTATCACTCAAGAATGTTCTATAAAAATCATGGTCATCTCTATTGCCTGTGATCCTATATTTTGCATAAGCAAACGCCAATGTCGATAGGAACGATCTGTCGTATACTACATGTTTATTAATGTTTAAAATATCCTTCTTTTTTTGAATTTCGGCCTTCGCATATTTTTCTCTTATCAATTCATCCGGGTCGTATCTTTCTGTTTGTATGTACAATTCTGGTACACAGCAAAATTCAGGATTGCTTTCTTTCAGTTTATTAAGGAAGGTCGTCTTTCCGGCGCAGCGTAGTCCTTCCAGTGCAATTATCTTTCTCATATTAATTTATCTTCAAATATCTCCCCACTCCAACATACGGCTTATTTCTTTTAAACCTTTTACCTTCGATAACCTCCTTTATCCAAGGGGGATCTCCAAATTTGATTCTTAGAACCTCATCGATTATATCTTCTTTAGGTTTAACATCTTGAGAAAGAAGGACATCGTATTCCCTTGCAACCTTTTTGGCGATGACTTCCCAGGACATATTTTCTTCTATAAATTTTCTGCCCTCTATGGAGAGCCTTTTTAATAGCTGCTTCTCTTTTAACAGTTTCTCTATGATTAAGGGATATTCTCTTAAATCGTCCTCAATGATTAATAAGTCTTTTCTTTGAAAGCCTTTTGCCCCTTGACTTGTGGTTATAACAGGAATTCCGGCGTTTAGGTAATTCAAAATTTTTATCCTCATGCCGGAGCCAGAAAGCACAGGGGCCAATCCAAAAGTTGATCTGTTAAAATTTCTATAGAGGTTAGCTTGCTTGCCCTTGATGATAAAGTTTTTCTCTTCGAGCTTCTCTTTCTCGACGCTCGCAATGTCACCAATGATATAGAATTTAAACCCCTGTTTTTTTAAACAAGGATAAATAATTTTCTTAATTAATTTTAGAGCCTTCAAATTTACGCTAAAATAAAGATTGCCCAAAAACACAATTTTTCTTGACAATGGATCAAAGCAGTTTTCTGGAAATTCAGCAATATTTGCCCCGCTTGGAATAATAGCTATCTCACTTTCACTAACTCTCAAGTTTTTGCTCAATTTCCGATCTTCGTTGCTTAGAGCAATGACTTTATCAAAATATTTCCCAAAAGTATTTTGAAGGTAGCTTATACCACTCAGAGTAAATTGCGATGCCCCTATGGCCTTCGCAAATTCATAGTCTTCGTAATGCGCTTCAAAAACTAGATGTCTGTTCAGTCTATATGAAAGCTGTATTCCCAGCTCTACTATCAATTCAAGAACTGGAAATTGCAAAATATCTACATTTTCTGCCTTTAGGATGCCCTCCAGAAAATCAACATTTCTAAATAAATCTGGGTGAACTAAATATGTTTTAAACTTTTCCTTTCTTATCTGCTTAATATCCGACCAACCCCTGTCGCAAAGAATAACCAGCATATCTGTCTCAGTGCAATTATGTAGTGCCTGAGACAGATAGTGGAATCTATTAGCAGCACCACTAAAGGAAGGGATAAATTCGCCACCAACAAATATTGCAACTTTCTTAGTTTTCTTAAGCATAAGGAATTCCGCCGGTGGAACCCCAACTGACTTCGCCATTGCTTTTCCTTTTAAGCACTTTTCATCGGCGTCCTCAGTCGTTTCACTCCTTCGTCGGCCGCACCACTGCGGGGGGCGGCAACACCCCAGCGAACGTGCTGGCGTTGCCGATTCCCTCCGACTCCGCCCACACTCTGCCGCCGTGGTCTTCGGCCACGCGTTTGACAAAGTAAAGCCCGATACCCATGCCGTTAGGATCGGAGATTTGGGCCTGGTCGGTGCGAACGAATTTGGTGAATAGCCGACTGATGTCCCCGGGCTTGATGCCCATACCCTCATCGCACACGGCCAGGCGCACGCGATCGTTCACCCCGTCATGTTGCGAAAGCTCCACGGTGATCTTTCCTTTCGGCGTGTATTTGATGGCGTTATGGACGAGATTGATGACCACCTCCCGAATCTTATCCGGATCGAACTTCATGAGGAATTCCCCAGGAAGTTTGTTATCGAAAAGAATCTCCAACCCGCGTTTCTTGGCCTCGGGCTGATATTCATCAATAACGCCCTTGGCAACCGCAACGCGATCGGCCTCGACAAACCGGTACTGGATCTTCCCCGACTCCATGCGCGAGAGGTTGAGCATGTCACCGATGAGTTTAATGAGTTGCTCGGCAGATACCGCCACCTTTAAGAGCGCGCCCTTCGTTTTTTCCGTCACCTTACCGAAACTCCCTTCGAGCGTCATCGAGACGTAGCCCTTAATGACCGTCAGCGGCGCCCGCAGCTGATGCGAGGCAATTGAGATAAATTCGGATTTCGCAGTATCGAGCATTTTGAGCGCTTCGTTCGATTCCGCCAGCTTCTTGTTTGTGATCTGCAACATTTCGTAAAGCAGGGCTTTATCCAGCGCGGTGGC
>JAUYOL010000017.1 GCA_030695905.1 Candidatus Omnitrophota bacterium
TCTTTCGTAAACTATAGACTACACCGCTATCATTCATATCAGCACCTCCAATCAACTGCAATTATACACTATTATTATAAACGACTAAAAAACACAACTAAAAACTTCGATTCCAGTCACCACGAGTGGGAAACAATACACGTGGCTTAAAATATAAAAAAGTAAGAAAATGCGAAATATCATTGACAAACGTATAATATATGATAATATAGTGTAATATGTGCGAGCATATACACTTAGGTAAAAATAAGGTTATTACCGCCATCTTTGTACCCCTGGCGGTGATATTTATCATTATATGCGGTGATTACGCCTATGGCGCAGGCCAGGCAAAAGAATCCACAAAAGAATTCATAAGCGAAGAAGATCTTATCGATGAAACAAGATTTGAAGTTGAAAAACATCTCAATGACAAAGAACCTGTAAGAGCAAAACCCGTAGCAGTCGTAGTAGAAAAATTATCATCCCCAATAGCCACAGAAAAGCGATCCGTTGCCGAAAAAACCCCCGTTGCATCCGAAGAGAAATCGTCCTCGAGTGATGAAATGCTGCCGGTTGTAGAAAGCGAGCCTGTCCAGGCAGAAGAAGCGCCTGCCGCCATGAATCAGGATACTTCCCAATTTGTAGAAGAGCGGGGTATTCTTCCATCCGATGTTACTCCCGTTGCGGTGCAAGATGTAAAAAAACCGGTCGCGGAAGAGGTAGATTTTTCTGTTAAGGATCAGAAGGCAGCCGTTAAGCCTGCCCTGGAAGCGCCCTTACTTAAAAAGATGGACGTGGGCAAGATAGGCGCCAGTCCATACTATGAAACATATGAGGGTTTGAGGCTATTAAAGTACTTCACGGTTGCCCAGCGCGTCGAGATATATCAGGAGCCTAGGCCGATAGACTCATACATACTGGATGCGCATGCGATGAGATATTTGTATGAGAATACGCCTTGGAATATAAAAAGTGACTACAGGACGCAGTTGACGCCTATATTTACCAGGGCGTATGGGACAGAGGTTACCATAAGCGACCCGAAAAACAAAGAAGGCCAGCTGCGCTATACCCTTGATTACCGCGATATATATAAAAATTACTTTCCCAAATATCAATACAGTATCTCGGGCGCGCAGCAGGCCTTTTTAAAAAAAGAGATGTGGGAACAAAATGAAATCCTTTTAATGCATTCAAAGAATTTAGAGCCGATAAACTGGCTATATACCTTTAACTTGGGATTCCGCTATTCTACAATGTCGGCTAAAAGCGATATTAATTACACCGAGATAAGGAATACGTACTTCAGTAGCCTATCTTTGGCTCCCACTGATCGAATAGAGTATTTCTTTCAGGGCGAATATTATAAGAGCATGCATGTTAAATCGAGCTTCGCCTATAGCCCGGACCACTTCCTTGGCAGGACGGAGGTAAGGATAAAATCGAAGGATTATAAAACAATGTTCGTGCCCCAGTTCAGCTATTCAAAAGACCTTTATTATCCTTTCGCGAATTCATTTGAAAAATACGAGATAGCGCTTAGAGTTGGCCGTGACTTCACCAAAAGATTCAGCGCTTCAAGCACTCTTCAGTATGTGTATTCTTTCAGAGACGAGCCGGATAATACAGCGCCGCTGTATGCCTTTAAAAACCCTCTAAAGGACAAGGCCGAATACATATCGTTGCAGAACAGGTTTAGCTATAACGTATATGACAGGCTGTATTTACAGGCAGGCCTTGACTTAGCAAACGGCCTTAACTGGTCCATTTTTGATAACCTTGGATTATTGGGCGGTCTCGAGTATTACGCGCCTGGCATGATCCGCATTGACGTGGGATGGAGAGGGAATTACTATTACAACCTGCAAGATTTTATGAACTCCATCTATTTCAAATTCTACCTGTTCATGTAGGGCGGGATATTATGAGGCTCAATAAATTACTCGTTTTTTTTGTTGTAATAGGTTCATTGACATTTTTAACAGGCGGCTGCGGTGGTAAAAAGGTTGTAACGGCAGGGGGAAAAACGCCTGTCGAGATAAAGGTCGCATTTTGGGGCGGGCCCGACGAAGTAAGGATAATGTCAGGCGTTATCGATGAATGGCAAAAGTCCCATCCGGATATAATCGTAAGATTGGAGCATACGCCGTACCGCGGCTATGTTGATAAGCTGTTGACAAGGATAGCAGGCCGCTCTTCGCCGGATATTATATGCACGGAAGTGGATCTATTCGTAACATTTCAGTCAAAAGATGTATTGCTCGATCTTTCTCCATATGCGGCCAAAGACCCCGAATTCGATATAGAAGGATTTTACCCCGAAATAATAGATAGATTTACCGTAAACGGAAAATTATACGCTATTCCCAGAGACACTGCGCCGTTTGCCTGCATCTATTACAATAAGAAGCTCTTTGACGAAGCGAAAATCCCGTATCCGACCGATGACTGGAACGTTTCCGATCTTCTTGATAAAGCGAAGGCCCTGACGAAGATTGACAAAGACGGCCGCGTAACGCAATATGGCTTTTATGCCTGGGCATGGCCGAATTTTGTATACGCGTTCGGCGGCGGCCTGGTTGACAACGTAAATAATCCGAAGAAGTGCACGCTTGATTCGAAGAAATCACTGGCGGGGCTGGAATTTTACTCCGACCTTATAAATAAGTATAAAGTGCATCCGACTTCTACGGCCATGACTAACCTTGCTATGGGCGTGCAGGGCATGTTCATGACAGGCCGCCTGGCGATGTTCGCGTCGGGTATATGGGAGACGCCGGGATTGAGGAAGATAGATAATTTTGAATGGGACATTGCGATGTTCCCCAAAGGCCCCAATGGGCAAAGGGCATTCGGGACAGGCGGCTCCGGATATTGTATACTTAAAGACAGTAAGCATCCGAATGAGGCATTTGAGGTAGTGAAGGCGTTATCGGGCAGGAAGGGCGAAGCGATGCTCGCCGATGCGGGGTTGGCGCAGCCGGCGATGGTGGATGTTACAAGAAGCGAGCACTGGGTATTGAACGACAATCCTCCGAGCAACAAGAGGATGCTCGATGAAGCTATGAAGTATGTCGTATATGAGCCTTTTCATCCCGCGTGGAGAGAGGCTGAGGAATTATATATAAACCCGGAGCTGGATCTGGTATTTAACGGCAAAAAATCAGTAGAAGAATCGGTAAAAAGCTTTATCGGTAAAGTAAACGATTTATTGAAGTAGTTGTTAAAGAGTGAGAATCTCGGGGAAAAATAGAAAGGGGGAGGTAATTATGTTTAAGAGGAGCATATGTGTCGCAGTTCTGATGGCGATATTCGTCAGCTTTGCGGCAGCTGGTTCTTTCGCGGCACAGAAGCCAGGCGAACTATTGATCGCCGACTTCAATTCTGGCGAAAAGCCAAATAGTATCGGCGGTGATTTTGGTGCATGGAATAAGGATCCCGCTGATTTTACGCAAGGCTGCACAGAGGCATTTGACACCGCCAACAGACATGGTGATTCAGGCTTTGCTATGAAGCTCGACTACAGCGTTGATTCCAAAAATCCGGCGTATAACGGATTTTGGATGTCTTTGAATGGCGTCGATGCTTCAAAATATGATAATCTTGCTTTTTGGGTGAAGGGTGACTCAAAGACAGGTTATACGACCGTGTTCAAAGTAGAACTGAAGAACGCGGGAAAGCAGATCGGCCGTTACTATGTTACAAATGTAACGGATGGCTGGCAGGAGGTAGTGATACCTTTGTCGGAATTCAAAGGCCTTACCGATCTTTCGAATATGAGCGAGCTCGTTGTCGTGTTTGAGGACAGGATAGCATCCAATAAAAAAGGTGTTATCTACTTAGACGATATCAGGTTTGCGAAGAACAAGTAATTAGCCTTTAAGAGAACGGGTAGATTTGGCCTGCGATACTAGCTAAAACTAGTTTCGCGGGCCAAATCACAAAAATCAAAATTTTAGAAAAGGAAATTTTTATCAATGCAGTTTAATTTCAAGAAAGCCGGGACGGCGATATTTTTTTCTATACTTTTTTGTGTCTTTTTAAATACATTATCCTTCGCCAAAGAAGCACCCGGCAAGAATTTCGTACCACCTCTGGTATTGACCGATTACAGCACGGAATCCCTGATCACTAATGCAGGTTCTCTAAGCGGCGGCGATGAAGAACTGCCGGGCACGCTCTACGCCACGATAGCGGTAGATAACGGTTTTAGGCGCGGGGAGTCCGGGGCCGCGGTAAGGCTGGATTATGACGTGTCAAAGCCCGGAGATTATTCATTTTACTGGATGAAGCTCGGTAAGCAGCTTCGCGGTAAATCGGACGCGACCCAGGCTATAGATCTCGCGCAATATAATTACATCTCTTTCTGGATAAAAGGCACCCCTGATTTAAGTAAGGTTAAAGTAGAGATGCACCAGGATGTAGATACTAATGGGATGTTCGTATTTGGGAAAGATATTTCCAGCTTTGTATATACCAACCCATATATGAATGGGAATATCGACTCCAACTGGAAGAAAGTCATTATACCATTATCGGCTTTTGCCGCTATAAAAGACTGGTCAAAGACACTGGAACTGGTATTCGTTTTTGAAAACAAGAACGATACCCCCAAAGGTTCCGTATATATAGACGATATAATCTTCGGTTGCAGGCCGTCGCTTACCTTGCCCGCGGAAGGTGCTGTTGAAATCAAGGCGCCTGTTGAGGATTCGCTTAAAGTTAATGGGGTCGGCTCGAAACAATGCCTGACGTTTAAAGGTGTAAATACTATGGTGATAAACGCCCAGAGTATTCAGGATAATCCTTTCATCGAAAGCGTGTGGTTCGAATACAGCGTTGATAAAGGAACTGTGTGGAGGACTATAGGCACTGACTATGATGTGTCCAAGAGAACATACAAGGTGGACTGGCATCCCGATAACTCAAGAGAGTTATCGCGCCATGAGGTCAGGGCGGTGGCATCGGATATATGGGGCAATGAAAAACACACTAATATTTTGATAGACTGCCCTGTCCAGCCTATGTCGGACGATGAATTCCTGGACATGATCGAACGCAAATCCTTCGATTTTTTCAATGACCACCAGGATGCTAAAACAGGGCTCTTCGCCGACACCACAGGCGGCGGGGACGCGAGTATAGCATCGACGGGTTTTGGGGTAGCCGCTTTATGTATAGGCGCCCAACGCGGCTGGATAACGAAAGAGGACGCGCAAAAAAGAGTTGCGCTTGCGCTTGACGCATTTCTTCCGAGCCCGGATGGTCATGGGCCTCTGGCCGAAGGCAAATACGGGTTTTTCTATCATTTTCTAAATCCACATGACGGTAAACGCGCGGGCAAGAGCGAAATATCCACGGTAGATACCGCTATACTTGTCGCCGGCGCTTTGACAGCCGGTGAATATTTTGGCGGTGAAATAAAGACCAAAGCGGCCCAGCTATATTCAAGGGTCGAATGGGATAAATTTTTAAGCAAAGATTATCCTGTGAAAAATATGTTCTCCATGGGGTGGTCGCCGGAAAGAGGATTTTTAGAGTCTTACTGGGACTACTATACGGACGAAGGAGTGCTGATAACGCTTCTTGCTATAGGCTCGCCTACGCATTCAACCGGGCCGGAAGTCTTTTACGCGTGGACAAGGCAGAAGGGCAGCTACGCAAACGGCGCGGAATTTATACATTCATGGCACGGAGCTCTGTTCTCTTATCAGTATGCCAACGCGTGGTTTAATTTTCAGAATATGGTGGACAAGCAGGGTGTGAACTGGTTTGAAAATTCCACTAATGCTACTATCTCAAACAGGCAGTTCTGTATAGACAACTCGGAAAAATTCAAAGGTTTCGGCCCAAACAGCTGGGGAATAACATCTATGGCCAGGCCCGAAGGATACACCATGCATTTTGGGCCTCCGCCTACAGGAAACGGTGAGCCGGAATATGACGGCACGCTTTCTCCTACGGGCCCGGCGGGTTCGATAGTATTTACTCCATATCTTTCGCTCTCGGCGCTTAAGTATATGTACCTGAACTATCCAAAACTCTGGGGCCAATACGGTTTAAGGGATTCGTTTAATCTGGATAAGAACTGGTACTCGCCCATATACTATGGGATAGGCGAGGCCATGATACTTCTACCGGTAGAGAATTTTCGTACCGGATTTATATGGAAGTATTTTATGAAGAACGTATATATAGAAGAAGCTCTGAAAAAGGCAGGATTTACCAAAGTGCAAAAACGGAGGTAATTCTCATGAAGAAGTTAATCACTCTTGTAGTGGCTATGCTCTTATTGTCGGTTCCTGTCCTGGCTCAGGAAGCCAAAGAGGCCGCGCTTGATATAGACGCGCTGGCTCTGAAGATCGAGGACGCGCAGGATTGCCAGGCTTCGATGGACGCCTGCAAAGACGCTATCGGGCAATGCAAAGCTTACGATGACTATGAAAAGATGGTCGTCCAGCTGAAAAATATTGCCGCGAAGAAAAAGGACTACAAGTGCCCCGCCGCGCTGTATTACGCGATAGCCAAAGCGAGGGTAGAAGAACTCGCGTATCTTACCGATAAAAACGATATCGAGTCCGGCCGCGTTTATATGTCTGTCAACGAGAAGTACTATAATGAAGCACTGGAAAATCTCGATAAGGCGGATCAGATAAACAAATCAAAGGACCTGGCCCTCGATATATATTTCTTAAGATTCTCCATATTCAAGGAGCTTTTCCAGCCGCAAAAAGTGGACGCGGTTTTTAATGAGATAGTGAATAGAATCGCTTCTTATTCCGAAGAAAAATCCAAAAACTTAGCCAAGCTTAACGAAGTCTCCAAAAAGTTCGGCGAAAAAGGAATGGCTGATTACGCGATGAAACTGAAATTTGTCTATGCTTCCAAGGTCGACCCTGACAGCGCGAAGATGCTGGCTGAAGATATAAGGGCCGGCGCCGATAAGTATCTCGAAGAGAAGAACGTAAAAGAAGCTTTATCGACGTATGATATATACATTCAGCTTGCTGAAAATTATTATGACCAGGATGCGATGGCCGCGAAGATTATGGATATAGCCGAAAAATATTTTAATAAGAAACGTTATAAAGACGCGATGAAGTATTATTCAATGTATCTATTTAAATATGGCAGTTCTCAAGTGTCGGATTACGCGAGTTACAAGCTCGCTCTTTCATACTATAGTGATAGGGATTATCCGAACGCCGTTGGTAAGTTTGAGGAATTCCTGAAGACTTATCAGAACAGTGTGTGGTTCGAAAAAGGTTTCGAAGCTTTAAGCAGAATATATTATGAAACCTCGGATACCGAGAAAGCGATAGAGAACCTGCAAAAACTGATGGACGCGTATCCCCGCCGGGAAACGAGAGATTACGCGTACCTGCTTATGAGTATCCTGTATTACAGCAAGCCCGACTATGATAAAGCGCTCGATGCTCTCAAAAAGATACAGCAGGACTTCCCGGAGAGTGCCTATATTAATATAGTCGATACTCTGATAGCGGACACTGGCGATATAAAGAAGGGCGCCGCGCCCTCATATTCATTTGGCTCAAAGGATGTATTTAGAATGTGGGAGGCGTATATGCCCATAAGCGCCGCTATCAGCGCGGGCGACGGCGCTGTGACCGTTGATAATAAAGACGCGAAACCCGGAGAATTATTCATAACGGCGAAACCCGGCTCTAAAGTTACGTTCACGATCACAGGCACAGAGGATCTGGATAGATTCAATGAATACTGGCAGGATAAGGAAGACCAGTCAAGGCTTCCCAGAGAAGTAAAAACGGGATCTGAAAAAGATCTCGTGTTTTTTATATGGTCATGCGGCGATAATGGTAAATTTTTAGACGATAAACAAGCATCTTCCAGGACATGGCAGGCACCTGATGCGCCGGGAGATTACATTATTACAATAAACACTGGCGATATAGCATTGGTGCGTCCGCCCGATAATGGCACGAGAAAAGATCCGGCCAAGACGCTTACAGTATATGTCACGGTAGAGAAGTAAGAAAAGTCAGAAGATGAACAAGATAAGATTCACGATTCTTGCCGCGTTGCTTTCCTTTATTATCCTCGCTCCAAACGCTTTGTCCGAAAACCAGAATGAAAGCTGCGATGTACAGCTTCCTTACCGCACCATTATTGCCGATTTCAACAAAGGCGGGATGTCGACTAATCTACAGACAGAGATCGGCACCTGGGAGATGGACCCCGAAGATAAGGCTCAAGGTATCTCGGCCTCACTCGACAAAAATATCAAAGTAAACGGCTCCGGCAATTCTCTCAAAGTCGAATATAGCGTAAATTCAAACAAAAATGCCGCTAACGGCTTTTGGATGCAGTTAAGAAGTATTGATGCTTCCGGGTATGATCATTTTGAATTTTGGGTGAAAGGCGACGCGCCAAAAGGCTTTACAACGGTATTAAAGATAGAATTCAAAAAGATTCAACCCGATGATGAGGGACATGAAGAGACTATCAAGGGAAGCTATGTGGTTAAAGGCGTTACCGAGAATTGGCAAAAAGTATCGATACCGTTAAATGTGATGAACGGGATACTCAATTGGAAAGATATACGTGAATTTGTGGTGACTTTTGAGAAGAAGCGCGTCGATAGGCTGCGGGGGGTATTGTATTTCGATGATTTCGCGTTTGTAAGGACCGGAAGTCCGGGGCCCAGCATACGAGATGTGGTAAAGCACAAGAGGATGAAAACTGAATACAAGGTGGGCACCCAGGAATTCGTGAAATTTTTAATTTCAAGGTTAAAAGGCTTCCCTTCGAAAGTGTATGTCAGCAAAAGGTTGCCTTCCGACGATAAATCATTATTGCGCGAAATAGCTTTAGACACATGGAAATATTTTGATAATGCGGTAGATAAAGAATACCAGCTTCCGCTGGATAATATAGGTTTTCACGAAAAAGGCGTTTTTACCAGGGAGACGCGCATCGGCGACTACACAAACATTACCGATGTGGGAGTATACCTTATGTGTATAGTCGCGGCGTATGATTTTAAATTTATTACCAGAGAAGAAGCTATCAAAAGGATCAGCCTTACGCTCGACTCTACCGATAAACTGGAAACCTATAAAGGTTTTCATTATAACTATTACGATATAACGATATTTCAACGGACAAGTAACTTCATCTCTTTCGTGGACAGCGGATGGTTCGCCGCGGGAGTCGTGGTGGCCAAAAACGCTTTTCCAAATGAGTTGGGCGCAAGATGCCAGAAGTTGCTCGATAATATGGATTTCTCGTTCTTTTATGATCTTGTAGAAGGGACTATGTATCACGGTTACTACACAAATATAGATTATTATTCGGAATATCATTATGGCGCGCTATATACGGAGACAAGGGCCATAAGTTATCTTGCCATAGGAAAAGGCGATGTGCCTAAAGAGCACTGGTTTAATCTTGCCAGGACGTTTTCCAGTGACTGGTTATGGCAGACACAAACGCCAAAAGGCAGGCACCACAAAACTTATCTGGGATATTCTACAGAGGGCGGATACTATGATTACGAAGGCATGAAATTCGTGCCAAGCTGGGGCGGGGGCATGTTTGAAGCGCTTATGCCGCCCATAATAGTGGATGAGAAGCGCCTCGCGCCCAAAGGTCTGGGCATTAACAATGAAAGGCACGCCAAGATACAGATAAAGCATACGTTGGGAAAATTGGCGTATCCTGTATTTGGCATGTCGCCCTCATGCGTTCCGGGAGGCGGCTATAAGGAATATGGCGTAAAGCCTTTAGGGGTGAAAGGGTATAAGGCGGGTGTAGTTACGCCGCATGCCACGTTCCTGGCGCTTGAATTCGCGCCAAAAGAATGTATCGCTAATATAAGAAAGATGTTGAAGAACTATAAAGCGTATGGCGAGTACGGATTTTACGATGCTATAGATGTCAAGACCGGCAAGGTCGCGCTACAGTATCTATGTCTTGATCAGGCGATGTCATTTTTGGCGCTCGATAATTATCTTAATGACGGCGCGATAAGGAAGCGTTTTTCCGCGGATCCGATAAGTAAATCCGCCGAAGAGCTTCTCAAAGTAGAGGATTTTTTTAACTAGGTATGCTATAATTTTGGGGACTACTATGCTTAAGAGCTCCACAAAAGAAGCCATAGCCGGGTATATTTTTCTTTTACCCAATTTTTTTGGGTTCCTTGTGTTTACCCTCATACCTGTCCTGCTTTCACTCGTATTGAGTTTGGTAAATTGGGACATGTTGTCGATCCCTAAATTCGTAGGCCTGGATAACTTTATAAATTTACTCGGGTTCCATGTGGAAGCGGGTAGATGGACTGCCAACGACCCATTGTTCTGGAAATGCGTCGGTAATACGCTCTTTCTTATGCTCATTATACCTATAGAGATGGTGGCGGCGCTCCTATTGGCGCTGTCAATGAACCAGAAAATTATCGGGATAAAGTCGTTCAGATTTCTGTATTTTCTTCCTACGATAACTAATGGCGTGGCCATATGTCTTTTGTGGGCATGGATATATAATAGCGATTTCGGGCTGTTAAATTCCATGATTATAAAGTTTGGCGAGTTTATAAATATAACGCTAAGGGGCATACCCTGGCTTACATCGACCGAATGGTCCAAGCCATCGTTGATGATAATGGGCCTATGGGTGGCGATGGGCGGATACAATATGATATTGTTTCTCGCGGCGCTTCAGGGGGTGCCGCGTGAGTTGTATGAAGCCGCTGAAATAGACGGTGCCGATGGCTGGCAGAAATTTTGGGCGATAACCTGGCCCATGATAAGCCCGACCACATTTTTTATAGCCATAATGGCGATAATAGGCGGGTTTCAGGGTGGTTTTATGCAGGCATATGTGATGACAGGCGGCGGCCCAAATCGTTCAACGACGACGCTTGAGTACCTTATATATAATCATCTATATAGCTGGCAGCACGTAGGTTATTCCGCGGCTATAGCCTGGTTTGTGTTCGTTATAGTATTTTTGATAACGCTTTTTAACTGGCGTTACGGCGGAAAGCTTGTGCAGTATCATCATTACTAAAAAATATGACTAAAAAAGCAATTAATATTCACAGGAAGACAGAGATGAAGAGACTCGCTTTGGGTGTAGTCAAAAAGGCCTTCACATACTTATTTCTTATTCTTGGCGCAATTTCGATGATACTGCCTTTCTTCTGGATGTTATCGACTTCGCTTAAGTCGTATTCTTCGGTATTCATATTCAATATAAGCCAGATACAATGGATACCCAACCCGGTATATTGGGGCAACTACATAAACGTGTGGAAAGTAGTACCGTTTGCGCAGTTTTATTTTAACAGTCTTTTCGTATGCGCGGCTGTCACAATCGCGCAGGTCGGTACGAGCGCCTTGGCAGCTTATTCTTTTTCAAGGCTGAAGTTCCCCGGCAGAGAAAAAATATTTTTTTCATACCTCGCGACGATGATGATACCCGGCTCTGTTACCCTGATACCTGTTTTTGTCCTTATGAGGATATTCGGCTGGATAGATACTTATAACGCGCTGATAATACCTGCCGCGTTTTCCGCGTACGGGACTTTTATGCTAAGGCAGTTTTTTATGACTATACCGAGGGATCTCGAAGACGCGGCGAAGATAGACGGATGCAACTATTGGGGGATATTCAGACGCGTGATAATGCCGCTCTCCAAGACAGCGCTTGCCACATTGACGGTATTTGTAGCGCTTGGGAATTGGGTCAGTTTTATGTGGCCGCTACTTGTGACAAATTCGGTAGAAAAAAGGACGCTTCCGGTGGGGCTCGCGTATTTCCAGGAGTTGTATCAGTACGCGCAACCCGATTGGGGCTTGCTTATGGCGGGGTCTCTTGTTACAATGGTACCGGTGATGATCATATTCATATTCAGCCAGAAATTTTTTGTAGAAGGCATTAAATTAACAGGAATGAAGGGATAGTCCCTGAATTTATAGAAGAAAAAAACACAGGAGGGTAGCATGGGCAGGATGTTGTTAGTTTTCGCATTAATTCTAATATTGACGGTACCGGCAGCATTAACCGGTTGTGGCCAGAAGCAGGAGGTAGCGCAGGCTCCTGTAATAAAGCCGATGGAAGTTACCTCTGAAGACGAAGAGGCGGATATCGAAGAGGAAGATCTTTCGGCGAATATGCCCGCGGCCGCGGCGCCTGCGGTGTCCGGCAGCGTGAAGACGGTTACTGAATCGGCTATAGATAAAGCGTCAGCAATACAGGAGAGCCAGGAAAAGTTTAACGTCCAGCCGGCAGCTGCCGCGGCGGTTGAGGCGCCGAAGCCGTCAGAAATGCTTGTCTTGGCGGATTTTGACTCGGGAGAAAAACCGAATAACGTGGGCGGTAACTTCGGGGCATGGAACAAAGATCCGTCTGATCCCACGCAGTGGTGCAAGGAGGGCTTTGACAACGTGGTCCGGCACGGCGATAAAGGTTTCGCGATGAAGCTCAATTACTGCGTCGATTCTCCGAACCCGGCTTACAATGGTTTTTGGATGATGTTGCCCAATTTAGACGCGTCCAAATATGATACGATTAACCTTTGGGTAAAAGGCGACACGGATTTAGGGTACACGACAGTATTCAAGATAGAGATCAAAAACGCCGCCAAGCAGACGGGCCGTTACTATATTTCTAATGCAAGTGATCAATGGCAGCAGATTTCTATACCCCTGTCGGAATTTAAGAGTCTCATAGACAGGACAAATTTGACAGAGTTTGTCATAGTTTTTGAGGATAGGATGGCCACGAACAAGAAGGGCGCCATCTACATAGACGATATCACCTTTACCAAGAAATAGAAATTTAGCGTCATGAGCAAAATTCTGGATGCTTTGGATAATAAAGCTACAAAGAAACACGCTTCCGGTCTCGGTATGCAGGATGAGATAGCAAAGACCTATTTCCACGCGTCGCAAAAAAAGCCTGTTAAGAAGAAGCCTAAATGGGCTCCATTTTTACCATGGCTCGTTACGGCTGTTGTTATAGTGTTAGCTATTGTGATGGTTCTTTCAAAGAGCAGTATAGATATAAAGGTGCGGTTGCTCGGAGAGATACCCACATTTAAGGGTCCTGTGGCCCCGCAGGCGGTTGATAAGGGCGAGTTTTTGGTAAAAGGCGGCCAGCCACAGGCAGATATAGTCAAGAACGCCTATTTTGCCGGGGATGGAAAAGCATTTAGCGAAGCAAAAGAAGAAGAGGTTGTGCTCTGTAATGCGCGGGGAGCCGGCTGGGCCAATTATACAATAGAATTAAAAGAGCCGGTGAATTTGAATAACCTCGACGTAGTGTATACGGCAAAGGGCGCCAGGGGAGACGAGAGCCTGGTGTTGGTAATCGCGGACAGCAATAACCGCACTTACAGGATGGAGAAGGATCTTTCCTCGGCTCTTAAGGACGAGTGGAAAAAACATACCATAAACTTCAGATCCGTGAAAAAGACGCTGGATCTATCGAGTATAGTGGCTATAAAATTTGAGTTCGGCAGCCTGACGGCGGGTAACTATTCCAGCGCTGTTATAAATTTAAAAGATGTTTGTTTAACAAAGACAAGAAGGTTGAAATGGCTATAAGAAAAGAAGGCGTTTTTACCTATCATGTTTTGCAGGACAGGCAGCGCAAGAATCTCGCTATATTGGAGCTCATCAGGAAGAAGGGTCCCATATCGAGAGCGGATATATCCAGAATATTAGGCTTAAATATCGTCAGCGTATCGAACTATCTCGATTTTTATATAAACAAGAAGATGGTCCTTGAGGTAGGTTTCGATATTTCAAGCGGCGGCAGGCGCCCGGAATTGTTGGAATTGAACGCCAAGAGCGCGTGCATAATCGGCGTCGATATAAGCCCTAATACCATAAAAGCCGTTGTAACGGATCTTCAGGTAAGCTCTATAAGCAGAGCTTCTTCTCCCCGTCCCGATGTCAGCATGGAGGATCTGCCGCCTCATGTTATAAAAACAATAGACGAGGCTATCTCTAACAGCAAGATAGATGTAAAGACTATAAAGAATATAGGCATAGGTATATCGGGAATAATAGATTATGTGGCGGGAACCATACACGATACGGATCCGGAAAGATCAAGGACGAAGACAGGGCTCCTAAAATTTGGTAAAGCCATAGAGCAAAAATTCTATATACCTGTGTATCTGGGTAATGACGCGTCCTGCGCCGCATTTGGCGAAAAGACGCTTAATCCATCCTCGGATGTCGAGAACCTTCTATATGTGTATTCAGATGTGGGCCTTGGCATAGTCACTCAGGGAGAAGTTTACTGCGGCTCGAGCGGTTGCGCGGGCGAAGTGCAGCTTGTTTTCGGCGCCCTCCAGAAAGACGAAAAGAACGCCGCGAAAGAGTATGTGCACCTGCGGCCATGGGGTGTGGATTTAGGGATAGTTGATGAGGCGAAAAAAGCCGTAACGAAAGGCTTGTCGACCGATATAGTAAAGATAGCCGGTGGTAGCGCAGATAAGATTACTAAAGAAACGGTAGTCGAGGCGTCGAGGAAGAAAGATAAGATAGCGACAGAGATAATCTCATGCGCCGGGTCTAATCTTGGTATAAGGGTGGCGTATCTTGTTAATATATTTAACCCGGATATAGTGGTGATAGGCGGCGGAGTGGAGAAGGCAGGCGATATATTCATGGATGCCGTAAAGAGTACCGTGAAAAAATTCGCGTTTGAAGAGCCGGCCAGCATAGTCAAGATAATTCCCAGCATGCTTGAGGATAACGCCGTTGTGTTGGGTGCAGCCGCGCTTGCGGCGCGCGAAGTGTTTATAGAAGCTTAAGAAAGGGGTTTAGGATCAAGATGTGGTACTTAAAGTTACGGATGTATCTATTGATGGCGGTTTTGTTTGCCATAATTTACGCGATAGTCTCGATGGTGGGTGTTTACCTTGGCGTAACGAACTTTTACTTCTATCTCGGCATATCTCTTGTGATGATGCTTGTGCAGTATATGATAGGCCCTAAGATGGTTGAGTGGTCCATGAAAGTCCGCTATCTAAAAGAGGGCGAGTATCCTCAATTGCAAACCATGATCCGTTCTTTAGCCGAGTCGGCGAAGATGCCAATGCCTAAGATCGGCATATCGGATATCGCGATTCCCAACGCTTTTGCTTTCGGCCGCTCCAGAAAAGACGGCAGAATATGCGTTACCAAAGGCATAATGAACCTTCTTAACGAAGACGAGATGCGCGCTGTGCTGGGCCATGAGATGAGCCACATAAAGAATAAAGACGTATTGACGATTACGCTATTATCCGTAATACCCATGATACTATACCGCATCGCTTGGCAGTTTTTGTTTTTCGGGGGCAGACGTGATGATAGAAATCAGTCGAGCGCGGCCGTAGTGGGGCTCGTAGCGTTCATATTTTACTTTATAACGAATCTTTTGGTGCTTTACGCTTCCAGGATACGCGAATATTTTGCCGATAAAGGTTCGGTAGATCTTGGTAATAACCCCGCAAATCTCGCCTCGGCGCTGTATAAATTAGTATATGGCTCCGCGCGCATGCCTAAAGAAGAACTTAAGAACGCCGAAGGCATGAAGGCGTTTTTCGTTAATGATCCGTCGAGAGCGTTGAATGAATTAAGAGACTTAAAACAGCTCGATATGGATTCCTCCGGAACGATATCGGCTGACGAACTCACTGCGCTGCGGGCCAGGACAGTTAAGCTGAATGTCGGGGACAGGCTGCTGGAAGTATTCAGCACTCATCCAAACATGCTCAAGCGCATAAAGCGCCTTAGCGAATGGCACAATGCCTAAATTCGATTTTGAAGCCACCGGTATAGGAAGCCTACCATTTAAAGACACAAGCGCCGCGTGTAAGCTTATCTTCGATAATTTTAACGCTATTCCTTTTTGGCCGCAACTTCCCAGAAGGTCTTACAGGGAACATATGTATTGCCAATTCTCTGAGGGTATGCCGGGAATATTAATAGACGAAAATAAAAATACAATTCATGTAGACTCCAAAAAATGCGCTCTGGGGATGGAGAAGGCGTACCAGAAATTTCTCGACGGAGACACGCAATATTTCAAGATATCAGATTCTTTTGCGCAGGGCCTTTACGCGTTTTTGGATCTATTTAAGGCTAATTCCAAAGAAGCCAGATTTGTAAAAGGGCATATAACGGGTCCGGTGAGCTTCGCTCTCTCTGTGACAGATGAGAATAAAAAAGCTCTCATATACGATAAGGACATATTTGATGTTATTATAAAGGTCCTGTGTATGAAGGCAAAATGGCAGATAAAATTACTAA
Source organism: Candidatus Omnitrophota bacterium (assembly GCA_030695905.1). Taxonomy (NCBI): domain Bacteria; kingdom Pseudomonadati; phylum Candidatus Omnitrophota; species Candidatus Omnitrophota bacterium. The sequence goes on from JAUYOL010000017.1 coordinate 16,275, forward strand.
AGAAGCTGGGTAAAGAGGTAATAATATTCATGGATGAGCCGTATCTTGTATCTATAGGCTCAAGTTTTGTTAATATCTCTTTAGATGATGTTACAAAGGCGCTTGAGGAAGTAAACGCCGCTATTAAAGAGGAGGGCGCGGTCTCGGGCATACACTGTTGCGGTAATACCGACTGGCCGGTGCTTCTTAAAAGAGGCATTGACATAATAAATTTTGACGCTTATAATTTTATTAAAGAGTTCTCTTTGTATGCGTCCGATATAAAAGATTTTTTGAAAGGCAATGGTACGATAGCGTGGGGCATTGTGCCGAGTTCGGAAGATGCCAATAAAGAATCGACTGCGACCATTTCAAAGAGATTACAGGATTGCATAAAACAGTTGTCAGATAAAGGGATAGACGCGAAAAATATATCGTCGGTGGTAACTCCAAGCTGCGGGCTGGGAACACTGGAAGAAGATATGGCAAAAAAAATAATTAAATTGACGGGCGACGTTTCGCGCGGGATGGCAAGGTAATAATGGATGAAAAAATAGTTACAGATCAGGGGCAGCAGATCTCTCCGGCATCGAAAAATTACGCGGCGATAGACGAAGAATATTCCGGTTTTAAAAAGTCCAAAGTAGTCATACTGCAGGCTCCTTACGAAAAGACTGCTACTTATAAGAAAGGGACCGTCAACGGACCTTCCGCTATCATAGAAGCATCGAAGAAGATGGAACTTTTTGATGACGAGTTGAATCAGGAGACGTATAAGATAGGTATTCACACCATGGATCCCGTGGCCCTGGAGCAGTTAAAACCGGAAGAGATGGTGGATAATGTATACCAGTCTACAATGGATGTGCTGAAGGCGGGCAAATTTCCGGTCATATTGGGCGGAGAGCATTCTGTAAGCATAGGTTCGGTAAAGGCTTTCAAAGAGGTATATCCTAATATATCGGTGCTGCATCTGGACGCGCATAATGACTTGAGGGACGAATATTTCGGTTCCAAGTTTAACCATGGCTGTGTCGCCAGGCGTATAAGCGAGATCTGCCCGATAGTGCAGGTTGGTACGCGCAGCATGTCAAAGGAAGAAAAAGAATTTCTAAATACACAGGCCAGCGGCCGGATAAAGAATATAAGTGTTTACGATATTATCGAAACGCCGTTGTGGAAAGATATAGCGTCCAAGAATTTAACCGAAAATGTCTATGTGTCTATAGATCTTGATGTGTTTGACCCGTCTCTGATGCCAGGCGTAGGGACTCCGGAGCCCGGAGGTATAGGCTGGTACGAGACTCTCGATCTTCTGCGTGAAATAGCAAAGGATAGAAAGATAGTCGGATTTGATGTGGTTGAGCTTTGTCCTATAAAAGACCAGTTCGTGTCGGATTTTCTGGCGGCAAAGTTGGTATATAGGCTGTTAGGGTACATATTCCAGACAAAAAAATAGGTATAATATGTTATTAATGCCAAGGAAGCACCTTTTAGTTCCAAAGAAGATGTTCTTTACAAAGGGCGTGGGCACGCACAAGGTAGAATTGCGCAGTTTCGAGCTTGCGCTTCGCGATGCCGGTATAGAAAAGTGCAACCTGGTCCACGTTTCGAGCATCTTGCCCCCGGAGTGCAAGGTTATATCAAAAAATGAAGGTTTAAAAGAGCTGGTTCCCGGCGAAATAACATTTGCCGTCGTATCCAGATGCGCGGCAAATGAACCTCACCGCCTTATAGCTTCAAGTATAGGCTGCGCGGTTCCCGCCGACCCTCACGCGTACGGATATTTGAGCGAGCATCATTCATTCGGGCAGAATGAAAAGATCGCCGGTGATATCGCCGAAGATCTTGCCGTGGAAATGTTAGCGTCCACCATGGGACTGGAATTTGATGAAGATAAGTCCTGGGACGAAAATAAAGAGATATATCAGTTAAAGGATAAGATAGTCCGCACCTCAAATATCACGCAGACCGCAATAGTAGGTCCTGAAGGCAATTACTCCACCGTCATGGCCGCAGCAGTATTTCTGTTCTAAAATTTTTCTACTCCGATGCCGGAGACGCTTTCCAACTCAATCGGGAAGCTGCCCCCCAGTAGGGGACACTTTCCCGATGTGTTTGGAAAGCGTCTCCGGTATATGTTATAATATCAGTCTAAATATGAAGAGTATAAGGCTGCCATTTGAGGTAAAAAGCGCGATTTTGGCGTGCGGGGCCGATCTTAAAGGCGCGTTCGCGCTTGCCAAGGGCGATAAGGCGTATCTATTTGACGGATTCGGCGACCTCTCTGAGCTTGACAATTTTACCAGGTACATCAATGCTATTGCCGTGGCCCAAAAGGAGCTTAAGATAAGCCCTAAGATAATAGCTTGCGATCTTCATCCAGGGTATTTCTCGACCCAATTTGCCAAAAGCTTACAACCAAAAGCTTACAGCTTAAAGCTGTGTAAGGTTCAGCACCACGAGGCGCATATCGCAAGCGCGATCATTGACAATAACATTAAGGGCGATGTGTTTGGTGTGGCGTTTGACGGAACAGGGTATGGACTGGATGGTAATATCTGGGGCGGCGAGTTCTTCGTAGGAGGCCTAAAAAGCCTAAAACGAATCGCACACTTGGAGTATATCCCGATGCCTGGAGGCGATGCGTGTATTAAAGAGCCGTGGCGCATGGCGGCAAGCTACCTGTATTATATATTTGGCGACGGTTTTTTGAAGTTGAAGATAGATTTCGTAAAGTCCATAGATAAAATAAAATGGGCGGTATTAAAAAACATGATAGACAAGAGGATAAATTCTCCGCTAACATCCGGCATGGGCAGACTCTTTGATGCCGCGGGAAGCCTTGTCTTGAATAAACCGATAGCTAATTTTGAGGCCGAACTGCCGATAGAGTTGGAGAAGATAGCCGAAAAAGGAGTCGATGACAGCTACGATTCGGACAATAGCGCCGGGATTATCAAAGCGGTAGTGCGAGATGTCGGGAAGAATGTGCCCGCTTCAACAATATCGGCGAAATTTCATAATTCTATCGCTAATATGATAGTTGCAGTGGCGAAAAAGTCAAAAATTAAACAAGTTGTGTTATCTGGAGGCGTATTTCAGAATAGATATTTGATGTCCAGGACGGTAAAAATGTTGAATAAAAATAATTTCAAAGTTTATACTCATTTAAATGTGGAAACGAATGATTCGGGTATCCCCATAGGGCAAACTGCTATTGCGAACGCGAGGGCTGTATGTGCTTAGGTATCCCAATGAAGATAGTCGAGATTAAAGGCGATGAAGGGTTTGTCGAATCCGGCGGGCTGAAGCGCAAAGCGAATTTTTCTTTTCTGAAGCATCCTAAGATAGGAGAATACGTTCTGCTTCATGCGGGATTTGCGATTGAAAAGATCAAAGAGAAAGAAGCGCACAAAACCCTTAAAGCGTTAAAGGCTATAAAATGAAATACATAGATGAGTTTAGGGACAGGAAGTTGATAGATAAGGTGGCTGGCCAAATCCGCCGTGTGGCGGACCCCGGCCGCGCATACAATATCATGGAAGTATGCGGTACACATACTATGAGCATATTTCGTTTCGGGCTTCGCGATATCCTGCCGTATAATATAAGGCTTATCTCCGGCCCCGGGTGCCCTGTCTGCGTAACGCCGAATGAATTTATCGATAAGGCCATAGCGATAGCGAATATGAAAGATGTAATTGTCGCCACATTCGGTGATATGCTCAAAGTGCCGGGCTCACGTTCAAGTCTCGAAAAAGAGAAGGCCAGAGGCCCTGATATAAGGATAGTCTATTCGAGCCTCGACGCGCTTGAAATGGCCCGGAAGAACCCAAGAAAAGAGGTCGTATTTTTAGGCATAGGTTTTGAGACTACAGCCCCGACCGTAGCCCAGTCTTTAATAATAGCTAAAAAATGGAAATTAAAAAATTACTCGGTTCTATGCGGACACAAGACGATGCCTGAAGTGATGGAAGCGCTTGTGCGCGATAAACTGACAAAGGTGGGCGCGTTTTTATTGCCCGGGCATGTAAGCGCGATAACAGGAATATCGCCATATCAATTTTTAAGTAAAAAGTATAATAAAAATTGTGTCGTATCTGGCTTTGAGCCGCTCGATATACTGCAGTCGATACTTATGGTGATCAAACAGGCTGTGCCAAAAGTCCAGATACAGTATAACAGGATCATAGAGACCAACGGCAACCCGTTGGCCAGAAAAGCCATAAATAAAGTTTTTGAGAAATGCCCGTCGGTTTGGCGCGGCATAGGGCGCGTAAAGGATAGCGGCCTTAAAATAAAAAGATCATATAAAAAATTTGACGCCGAATCAAAATTCCGGCCGAAGATCGAAGCGCCGAAAGATAGTATAAGATGTTTTTGCGGATATATTTTAAAAGGACTGAAGACGCCTTACGATTGCCCTTCTTTCGCCAGGACGTGCACTCCGGAAAATCCGGTGGGAGCATGCATGGTATCGAGTGAAGGCACTTGCGCGGCTTATTATAAATATGGAAAAAATACTATTAGCTCACGGTAGCGGCGGAACATTGATGCATAAATTGATCGATTCTCTCTTCATAAAGGGATTTGGCGGCATCGTATTGAAAGAAAAGAAAGATTCCGCGATACTAAAATTAGGGGAAAGGAAAATAGCGTTTACGACCGATTCGTATGTTGTGGATCCGATATTTTTTCCCGGGGGAAATATAGGAAGCCTTGCCGTGCACGGCACAGTTAATGACCTGTCCGTCTGCGGCGCGAAACCATTATTTATATCTTTAGCCTTGATAATAGAAGAGGGACTGGATCGGGATATACTGGAAAAGATAACACGTTCTATCAAGAACGCGGCCGGCGCCGCGGGTGTCGAAATCGTTACGGGCGATACGAAGGTGGTGGAAAAGGGGTCATGTGATAAGATATTTATAAATACCAGCGGTATAGGCGAAGTTTATTATGAAGACCTATCGGTCAACGCGATAAGGCCGGGTGACAGCGTTATTATAAACGGAAATATCGGAGAGCATGCCATAAGCGTGTTGTCCAAAAGGGAAGGCATAGCGTTTACCTCAAAAGTATCGAGTGATTCGGCGCCATTAAATAAACTGATCGAAAAAGTTCTCAAAGTATCCGGCAGAATAAGATTTATGAGGGATCCGACGAGAGGCGGAGTGGCTACAACATTAAACGAAATATGTCAGCAAAGAAATTTTGGTATAGCGCTTGATGAAGACAGCCTGCCTGTAAGCGAAGGGGTTATGGATGCCTGCGAACTCCTCGGTTTCGACCCCCTGTATCTTGCCTGCGAAGGAAGGTGCCTGATAATCGCGGCAAAAGAGGATGAAAAGAAGATAATATCCGCCATGAAGAAAGATGCGTATGGGAAAAACGCGAAAATGATAGGGCGTATTACAAAAGATAATCACGGTAAGGTTTATATGAACACCATTTCCGGCGGGAAAAGAATTGTAAGCATGTTATCAGGTGAACAATTGCCGAGGATATGTTAATATATGTACAAAGACCGTATTTATAGGCAGTGGGTTAGAAGCGACGGCCTTGTCACGTTTGAAGTGAAAGAGGTTCAGACGGATCTTTTGATATCCTCCGACAAAAACTTGGAAAAACAGGCCAGGGCCAGCGTTTTAAATTATAGAAAAGATATAGAAGAGTATGTTAAAAAAAATAGTTCTTTCTATACGTCGCTTGAGCCGGTCAGGGTAAGCGCTGATGCTCCTGCGATAGTCAGGGCAATGGCCGGCGCCGCCGAAAAGGCGGGTGTCGGGCCCATGGCGGCGATAGCGGGAGCGATGGCGGAATTTGTCGGTAGAGACTTGCTCTCGTTCTCGCGGGAAGTCATAGTGGAAAATGGCGGCGATATTTTTATGAAGACAAAATCCGCAAGGCGCGTCGGAATATACGCCGGAGAAACATCGCCTTTTACCGGCAAGATAGCCATTGAAATACAACCGGATGAAAAAGGCGTGGGCGTCTGCACATCGAGCGGAACGGTTAGCCATTCTCTGAATTTTGGAAAAGCGGACGCGGTGTGTATAATATCGGAGAATACAGCTCTTGCCGACGCCGTAGCAACTATAGCGGGTAACGCGGTAAAGGGTAAAGATGATATCGAAAAAGGTATCACAATAGCAAAATCTATAGATGGGGTAAAAGGAGTTTTGATCGCAGTCCAGGACAAGATGGGAAGCTGGGGCAATATAAAACTGGTTCAATAAGTCTGCCTATCGGCGGACAGGGAGGTCGTGATGGTATCGAAGCGCATAGTATTGACATTTCCGCATAAATTACTCGACAAACCGGTGGTTTATAAACTCGTCAAAGACTTCGACCTTGTATTTAATATTCTTCAGGCCAAGATAACACCCAAAGAGGAAGGTATTCTCATACTGGAGCTGACGGGCACAAAAGAGAACTACGCAAAAGGTGTAAAGTTCCTGACAGACCTGGGTGTAAATATACAGCCGCTAAGCAAAGACGTTACGAGAAACGATGATCGCTGTACACAATGCGGAGCTTGCGTTACCATATGTCCTTCCGGAGCATTATATATAGACAAGGATACGATGAAGGTCATCTTTGATTCAGATAAGTGCATCGCCTGCGAACTCTGCGTCAAAGCCTGCCCGCCCAGAGCCATGGTTGTAAAACTCTAACATTTTTATTGTGCTTCCCATAACCGTAGGCTTAGGTTTATATGTCTATCCCCCCACACGGTAAATTTTCTCCACCCATATCTAAGGGGCCCCCGAGGGATGGGGTATTGAGCTGAAAATCTTTACGGGTGGCGAGGGATAAGCCTTGAGGGTGGGTTCAATAAGGCGGCGAGTGTTTACGGGATGGGGTTACCAGCCCCCGCTGATTTGACTTTGTGATTCCGGAACAAAGCAAGCGGGGGCGTGAAAGATA
>JAUYOL010000018.1 GCA_030695905.1 Candidatus Omnitrophota bacterium
TCTTTCGTAAACTATAGACTACACCGCTATCATTCATATCAGCACCTCCAATCAACTGCAATTATACACTATTATTATAAACGACTAAAAAACACAACTAAAAACTTCGATTCCAGTCACCACGAGTGGGAAACAATACACCATAGTTAAGACTTAAAATAGTTAGTTATTTATCTTGTCTCTGTTTCTACCGGATGCTATACTTCTATTTAGTTAGAAGTATGAAATAGGAGATAGCATGTCCAGAAAATTTAAGACCAGAATAGAGATAACATCCCCGGCCGAGAACAAGGACGAGGCGATGGAAATAGTAGGCGACTATCTGTCGGGAAACATAATGTCGGGCATAGATATGAAGTATGCAACCAGGCAGATACGTTTTTACGATCACTCAGCCGCTAAGGCAGTAGCCATTGTTTTATTGGTAGCCATAGGATTCTTATTCAGCGTGAAGACGCCAGGTCAGGCTAATTTAAACATGGGGACATGCCAGATGGCAGCCGTTCAACCGCCTTTAAAAACTTCCAAAGTCAGTATAGGTGAAGCTAATTTTAAGAAGGCGTGGGAAGACAAGCAAATACACGAAGCTATAGGCTTCATCAAAAAATAACAGATATTTTTGTATACAAGGCCGTGGATAAGCAATTACCCACGGCCTTTTTATTGTAATTAATCTTGCAAAACGGGCTATTTCTGTATATACTTACATAATATGGGATTAGATAAAAAGATACTTCTTGTAGACGATGAGGAAGGTTACTTATCTTTAATAAAAGACGCGCTTGAGGTAAGAGGGTTTGAAGTCGCGACTGCTACCAGCGCTATTGAGGCTGGCCTCGAACTTGCGGGTAAAAAACCCGATATGATTTTGATGGACATAAGGATGCCGGGCATAAATGGGATGCAGGCATGTTCCGCCATAAAGAAAAACTCCGCTACCGTAAACATACCTATCATTGCCGTATCGGCCGTATCAGATGATCATAGTATAAAGGAAGCGTATAAGGCCGGTGTTTCGGACTACTTTATCAAGCCCATAGATATAGAGAAATTAGTAAAACGCATAAGAGAAATACTGAAAGTTTAAAATAAAATTGAATCGAAAATTAATCCTGCTTTTCGTCATAGTATTAGCTGTATCCGCCGCACTATTAGCCAAAGATTTTATAGTAAAAGCCATTCTTGAAAAGACTGTCGAAACATTAAGCGGACTTAAGATCACAGCAGATTCTATAGATGTCGGTATATTTAATACTTCTATAAGGGTCAAAAGGATGGTAATTCACAATCCGCCATCTTTCCCCGAAGAGGTTATGGCCAATATAAACCACCTATATGTAAATTATGACATTACCTCAGGCTTTAGAAAAGAGATCCGCATAAAAGATATGGTATTTGATGTGGGGCTCGTCAATGTAATAAAAGATAAGGGCGGTAAAAATAATCTCAATAGTCTTAAGATAGTGAAGGCGCTGGAAGATATCGGTAAGTGCGAAAAACCAAACGGCGCTATGCCCGGTATAAGAATAGATAGACTTCACCTTAAAGGCGGAAAAGTAATATATAAGGATTATACAAAGGCGCCATATCCCGCGGTTACGGAATTCGAGGCCAGAGTTGATGAAAAATATGAAAATATAACAAACCCTTATGAGCTGGTAAGCCTTATAGTATCCAGATCCCTTGTAAAGACCAGTCCGTTAACTATAATAGGCTTCGACCTTACTCCGTTGCAGAACCAGGTAAAGGATGTGATGTCAAAAAGTGTCGAAGCGATAAAGAATCTGATAAATGCTAATCAAAAAAGACCGTGACGCCATAAAGTCGTATTTTGAGGATAGCTCCAACCTGAAGGGCGGGTACGCCGACAGCGTAGCTTTTCCCGAGGATATAAATGCGTTATCAAAGCTGATAAAAGACGCTAATATTAAACGCGTTCCTGTAACGGTGTCGGGCGGCGGTACCGGAACTACCGGATCCAGGATACCTTTCGGCGGCATAGTGGTGTCGCTGGAAAAATTCAATGAGGTGCTGGAGATATCCGACAACAAGCTCATCGCGAGGGTAGAAGCCGGTTGCAGTGTAGAGCATTTTAAGGCAGAATGCGAAAAAAGAGGCCTGTTTTACGCATGCCATCCTACCGAAAGAGGAGCGTTTTTAGGAGGCACGGTCGCGACCAACGCATCCGGAGCGCGCTCTTTTAAATACGGCCCTACCAGGCGTTATGTAAAACATATTAAGATGGTATTGGCGGACGGACAGATATTTGAGATAAGCCGTGGCGAAAAGTTCCTTACAAAGAAAGATTCTAAGATACCATTGCCCACCTATAAGATCCCCGATATAAAGAACTCGGCCGGATACTTTATCGGGGAGGGTGCGGATCTAATAGATCTATTTATAGGGCAAGAGGGGACGTTATCCATAATAACCGAGATGGACCTGGCCCTTCTTAAGATTCCCATGAAGATCTTAAGCTCCTTCGCATTTTTTGACAAGAATGCGGACTCATGGAATTTTGCATCTGAGGCAAGAAGGCTGTCGCGAAGCCAAAATAAAGCCGGCGTAGACGCGTTATCTATAGAATATTTAGACGAAAATGCTCTTAATTTATTGCGACTAAGGAGTAATAGCGTTCCATCGGGCGCAAACGCCGCTATATTTTTTGAACAAGAAGTAACGCAGAATGATGAAGGCAGGGCAGTCGATGCTTGGCTGAAACTTATTTCAAAACACAATGCGTCGGCCGATGATACCTGGGTGGCGATGACAGAAGAGGGGGCTGAAAAGTTTAATCAATTGCGGCACTCTATACCCGAATCAGTAAATGAGATAGTCAGAAGAAACGGTTTTAGGAAGTTGAGCACGGATATAGCTGTTCCGGAAAAAAATTTTGCCAAGATGACGGATTTTTACACAGCTACATTAAAAAAAGAGAATGTAGGGCATATTATATTCGGCCACATAGGCGAGTGCCATTTACATGTGAATTTGCTTCCAAAAAATGATGAAGAAAGAGAAAGGTCGGAGAAAATCTGCCTTGAGTTTGCGAGGAAGGGCGTATCACTGGGTGGCACAGTATCCGCGGAGCACGGTATAGGTAAAACACGGCACAAGTATTTGGAAATAATGTATGGCAGGCAGGGTATATTGGAGATGGCGAGAGTAAAAAAAGTGTTCGACCCAAATTGCATATTAGGATTGGATAACATATTTCCAAAAGAGGTACTGAAAGAAGCATGAGCCCGCTATGAAAATAAATCTTCCGTATGGAAATAGTTCTATAGGATTAATTCTGCCCGACGACAGAGTTCTGGGCGTATTGCAGAACGATGAATTTGAGCGCAAGAACATAAGAAAGCTTCTTATTAGGAGCTTGAGGCGCAGCGACCTGCCTTTTCGCAAGAAGAGGGTTCTTGTCGTGGTTCCCGACGCTACAAGAAGCGCTCATTTAAAAGAGATGTTGCCCATACTCATGGAGAAGCTTTCCACTCCAGGCAGGTCTATAGATATAATGATAGCTACGGGGTTACACAAGCGACATACGCCCGAACAACTTCAAAGGCTTTTAGGCGCTCCTATTGTAAAGCACCACAAAATATTACACCATGACCCAAGTGAAAATTCAGTTATGGATCTCGGACGGAATAAATACGACGTTCCTATTACGCTGGATAAGGCGATATTGAATTATGATTTTATAATATCGATAGGCGTAATAGAACCGCATCTATACGCGGGTTATTCCGGCGGAGCGAAAACGATCGCTATAGGGCTTGCGGGTGAGGCAACGATAAATGCCACGCATAGTATAAAATTTTTGGACGACCCTGCCACAAACATAGGTTCCGTTAAAGAAAATAAATTTCAGGAGACGCTATGGGATGCGCTAAAAAACATACCGCCGATCTTTTCGATAAATACGGTTAATAATCAGGACGGTAAAGCGCTAAAGGTATTCTGCGGACCGGTAAAAGATGTATTTGAAAAAAGCATAGATTTCGCCAGAAGGGTATTCGAGGTCAGCGTAACAAAAACTTGCGATATTGCGATATGCGGCGTGGGCTACCCCAAAGATATTAATTTATACCAGGCCTCGAGAGCGCTTAATTATGTCTTGAGCGTAGATTCACCCGTTGTAAGAAAGGGCGGTGTGGTCATAGTGGCCGCACAACTGAGAGATGGTATAGGTCAAAGCCCATCCGAAAAGAGATTCTATGACGAATTAAAGAAAATTACATCCCCCGAGAGTTTTATAAGCCATATAAGGACTGAAGGCTGTATTGCAGGAGAGCATAGGGCTTATATGGTCGCTAAAGCCATGATGAATCACAAGGTAATGTTTGTGACGACTTTGGGCAAAGATTTCATGGAAGGCCTGCCGTTTAAATTTTATAGAAGCATAGAGCAAGCTGTAAAAGCGGCGGAAGATATTATCGGTAAAAATTCAAAAATATATGTAATACCGCATGCGCTTGCCACAATAGCGAGGGCAATTTTTTCTTGAATTTGTCCGCCCTTTGATGTAATATATACTATCATTGTATGAAATCAGCATGCCTATCGGCAGGCAAGGAGGAATATTTCAATGAAGATCAAGTATATAGCTACAATTATCACAGTTTTGTTGTCTACGGCCCTTATATCGTCGTCCGCATATAGTCAGGACGATGACGCTACCAGAAATATCTTGAAGCAGGGCCTTTTAGGGGCAGGAACGGGGGCCATAGCATCTGGGGCATCCGGCGGTAACGCGGGCACCGGCGCTCTTATCGGCGCGGGCACAGGTGTTATAGGCGGCGCGCTTTTAGATATGATGACCGCTCCTCCGGCAAGATCTACCCGCAGAGCGCCTGCGCAACAAGCGCAATACTATGACGATGAGGATTATTACGGCGATGAAGAAGTCTATTATGAAGAGCCCCCACAGGAGTCGAGCACGTCAAAGGTGCTTAAACAGGGCCTTTTAGGCGCGGGCACAGGGGCCATAGCGTCTGGAGTATCCGGCGGTAACGCGGGCACCGGCGCTCTTATCGGCGCGGGCACAGGTGTTATAGGCGGCGCGCTTTTAGATGCTATAACAACTCCGTCCCAACCAAAAAGGGTATATAGAAGGCCGGCCTCACAACCGGCGCCCCAGTCCAGGCAGAAGGTTTATACTACCCCCACTACCGAGGAAGATGCGGGCGAAGCGCCCGGCAGCCGTAAAAAGGTTATCAGAAAATACGACGATACCGGAAAAGTTGTTTCAGAAGAAGAGATCTATTACTAAAAAAGAATTCAAATACATATTCAATATAATAGCCCTGCTTATTGTGGGGTTATTGTATTTTGGAATAAGGTACCTGCCAAAAGACAATCTCGCCGCGCCGGTAAAGGATACTTCTATAGCCTATGTCACAAAGGCTATAGACGGTGATACTCTGAAGCTTTCAACGGGCGAACATGTTCGCCTTATAGGTATAGATACTCCGGAATCCCGATATAATAACAAGCTTGAACGCGATTCCAAGAGAAGCCGTAAAGATATGGAAGTTATTATCAAAATGGGTAAAGAGGCAGAGTCCTTTACCAGAAGACTTACCCAAAACAAGCGCTTAAGACTTGAGTATGATCTCCAAAGATATGATAAATATAAAAGGCTATTAGCGTATGTGTATCTTGAAGACGGCACATTTGTTAACGCGAAGATAATAGAAGAAGGTTATGCACAAGCCATGACAATACCGCCGAATGTAAAATATTCGGATATGTTTTTTAAGCTGCAGAAGTCTGCCATGGAAAACGGCAGGGGGTTGTGGAAAGAGAATACAGGTAAAGAATTATTCTAAATAAGGCATTTATAGCGTATAATAATAAATATGAGCCGGCTACTGGTTCAGGCGAAATACTGTCCCCACATGGCTATAAGAAAGTTGATAGTGCAGTATGGAAGAATACAGAGTTTATAGAAAGATAGATCTGTCTAACCCGATAATGCTTGCGGCCTGGCCCGGCATGGGAAGCGTCGCATTGGGCATGATCGACTATCTTAGGCGCAAGCTTAAAGCCGTTAAATTTGCCGAGATAAAGATAGATCCGATGTCTGTACTTGACGCGGTTGAGGTCCAGGAAGGTGTTTCAAAACTGCCTAAGCCGCCTCTGAGCACATTCTACTACAGCAAGAATCCTGATATCGTAATATTCGAAGGCGAAGTGCAGATGGCGGGGACAGAAGGTTTGAGCATGCTTAATAAGGTGTTGGATGTTGCGCGGGATCTTAAAGTAAGAAGAATATATACAGGCGCGGCGCTGCCTCTTCCTATAGGGTATAAAGACAATCCCGATGTGTATGGAGTTGTAAACAAGGAAAGCCTGCGCGATATCGTAACGAAGTCTGGTGTAAAGCTTATGGAAGGCGGCCACATATCGGGATTAAACGGCCTTTTGCTGGGGTTTGCCGCGAAGAAAAATATTGAAGCGATCTGTTTGTTGGCGACGATGCCGCAATATGCCATAAGCCTTCCGAATCCAAAAGCGTCAAGCGCTATAATAGAGGTTTTATCGAGGATGCTTGGGATGCAGATAGACCTGAATGAGCTGCATGATTATGTGAAGGATATGGAAGAGAGAATGTCTTTGATCGAAGACAAGGTCAAGGATGTCTTTACCGCGGAGGAAGAGCCGCGCGAACAACGTTCGCACGAAAAGAAGATCCCCGGATACATAATGGAAAAGATTGAGAAACTTTTTATTGAGGCAAAGCAGGATAGGGCTAAGGCCACTACGCTTAAGAATGAACTCGACAGGTGGGACCTATACAAATCATATGAGGACAGATTTCTTGATCTATTCAAAAATAACCAATAATGATTAAAAAAATAATCATAGTCCTCCTTTTAATAGTAATAATAGCCGCCGCCGCTTTATACATATACAGATACGCCATAGTTCGGCATTACGCCGAAAAGATCATCCGAGAAAACCTTCCCGAATACATAAAGATAGACAAAATAAATTTTGATTTTACCAATAATAAAGTTTCTTTGAGTAATTTCAGGATATTGAATCCTCCGGAATTTTCCTCGAATTTTCTGATAAATATAAAAGAGACGAGTTGTAAATACAGCATCCTTGGCAAAGGCATGCCCACAGGCCTTGAAATAAGCGATGTATTGTTAAATGGCGCCGATATAAGGATAGAGAGGCTTTCTGACGGCAGGGTCAATGCGGTAGAAATGGAGAGTTTCATACAGAGCTTTCCCCCCAAAGAAGACAAACAAGTGAATTCAGCGCAGGATAAGCCGTATTCTGAAGGGCCGAACGCATCCCAGACATTAAAGGAAGCAACAGGCCTTATGAATAAAAAGCTTTCGGACCTTATAAAGCTGCCGACATCTTTTGATATAAAAGGATCTAAGCTCATGTTTATTGACAGGGTACCGTATGAAACTCCCTACGTAATAGCAATAGGGTCGATCAATGGTCAAATATCGATTGGCTTTGGAGGGGACTATTCAAGAATAACAAGCCTGTCCTTTACTCTTTCAGGCCTATTAAATGGCTATGAAAGGGAGAAGATGCAATGGGTTGGATCACTGGATCCCAATGCCCAGAAAATTACCATGTCTAACAGGTTTGAGGTTTCCGGGCTTAACCTATTAACTTTTCAGCCTTATTATGACAGTCTTTCACCGTTTGTATTCAAGAGAGGCAGGTTCTCGGGAACGCTTATATTCGATCTTAATAACGGCGAAGTAGGTTCGACAAATGAGGTACATTTGTCGAACCTGGCATTTATGGTAAAGCCGGGTTATGAAAATTCCCAGATGTGGGGGACGACGGTGCCCGAGCTATTGAGCTACTTTACATCTCCTTCAGGTGAAATAGTATTCGATTTTAAACTTAAAGGTGACATGGCCCATCCCACACCTTATCTGGGGCCGATATCGAAAAGAGCGCTGACTTCTATGGCTATAGACAAAATAACATCTTACGCTATTGACCAGGTTTCGAATCAACAGTCCGGTGCCGGCGGCCAAGTGGACAAAGCGAAAGAAGCCATCGATATGGTAAGGCAGCTTCTGAAGAAAAAATAATGGAAAGACTGGAAAAGAACTTTATATGGATGGGAACTGCCAATATAGTAGGCAGTTTTTTTAGTGTCGCTCTATTCATTTATCTCGCCAGGACCTTAAAGGCCGAAGCCTTCGGGTCTATATCATACGCGCATTCCTTCATATTCTATATGCTTAATTTTGTGGACTTAGGTCTCTCAACATATGGAATAAGAGAGATAGCTAAGAATAGGTCCAGGGCTTCCGAATACGTATCGGAGATTGTGTCTTTCAAGCTATTATTGGCAAGCGCGCTTTTTGTGATAGTGGTTGTTTCGACATTTATGGCATCCGGATCCGCTCATTTCAGGATATTGATGATAGAGGTGGCTCTGTTATTATTTGTGGCAGCTCTTTCATGTGACTGGGCGTTTCAGGGACTGGAAAAGATGCACATGGTCTTTGTATCATTTGCCGCTACCACGATGATGCAGTTCCTTCTTGTCTATTTTTTTGTAAAAGGTCCCGACGGGTTATTGAAGAGCGCTCTTATATACTCACTGGTCGCGTTCCTTATACCGGTATTATTCCTTATCTATTTCAGATACAGACCGAAACTCAAGACCAGCTACTTAAAACAGATAAAAGTTTATCTGTCCAGCTCCATTATAATCTGGTCAATAGCTATATTTGCCCAGGTATATAACGGCTTCGATATAGTGCTCCTGGGGCTTTTTAAAAGTCCGGAAGAGGTGGGATTTTTTACAATAGCCCGCAGGGCCATAGGCGGGGCGATACTACTTATAGTATTTTTGGCAAACGCGCTTCTTCCGAGGCTCTCATCGACATTTCTTGCCAAGGACCTGAAGCAATTTAAAAGCGCTACGCATAAATTCCTGAAGATATCTCTGTTTTTAGCGATATTTGTAGTTATACCGCTGATCCTGTTCAGTAATGATATAATATCTTTTATGCTGGGAGATGAATATCTTCCCGCCGGGCCGCCGCTCAAGATCATGGCTGTCGCCCTTATTTTTGTGCTATTCAATCTGCCTCATTCAACCGGCCTTATTGCCGCCGGATTCGAAAAGGCCGTCTCAAAACAGGTATTAGCGAGCGCTGTGATAAGCGTGGTATTGAATCTGGTGCTTATGCCCAGATATGGCATGGTAGGCGCCTCAATATCGTATTTAGTTGCCGAGGCCGTCGCGATAACATGGATATTGTGGGTATATAACAGGCATGTAGGCGTCAAGCCGATGGAGTATCTTAGGAGATGAGGCAGTTTACGCGCAATATCGTATTCTTTATAGGCTGGATGCTATCCCCGCTTACTTCCTGGAATGATATATTTGTAAATATACCTATATCGTATCTTTGCGCTACGCTTGTGATAAAGTTTATAAAATTGGATTTTTTACATCTGGTGCTGATATTTTATTGGATAAGTAATGGCATCGGCATGCTTATGATGTTTTTTAGCGGAAAAAGCATAATGAAGGAAAAGGGCAGCAGGCTCAAAGCTTTAGAAGCCCTGCTGCTCACCGTAATAATTTATACTATAATAATTATTATCCTCGAAAAGATCGGCATCCTTAAGCCTTTGACACTTTCTTTCTAAGATGGGCAGGCAATATACGCATAGAGGCCCTGTATTTTGCCACCGTACGCCTGCTGATATTTATCCCCGCGACCTTTTTTAACACCTGGTGTATTTCGCCATCGTTTGCAGGGCGTGATGGATCCTCGCGTTTTATCAATGTCTCGATAGTTTTTTTAATCGACGTTTTTGAGTGCAGTTGTCCGTCGACATGTTTTATACCGTGACTCAATAGGCTTTTCAGGGGCACAACATCATCATTTAACTGTATATATTTATTTGAGACGACCCTGCTTATGGTGGAAGGGTGAAAATTGGTCGCATGGGCGACCTCTTTTATAGTCAGGCTTCTTATATGGTGGATATCCCTGTAGATGGCATCCCTCTGGAAATTCAGGATGTAATCCGCGACCTTGCACATCGTATCTTCGCGCCGTTTTAGGTTATCTATAAGTCCCTTTGCGGCATTTATATTTTCCTGCATGAACTTTCTCGCCTGGGGGTCCTTTATTATGTCGAAATCGTTTGCGTAAGGATTGTATAGTTTAAGTCCGGGTATAGAGCCCCTATTTAACTCAAGACGCACTTTTTTTTCGTCAACTTTAGCCATTAATTCAGGGATAACATTTTTACTCTCTTTGGCAAGAATAGTGCTCGCGGGCCTTGGGTTCAATTTTTTTATCGAACTTACAGCCTCTTTTACTTTTGCCCTGTCAACCTTAAGCTCTTTGGCTATCTTTTCTATATTTTCCTGCGCCACTTCGCTTAAGAATGAGCCGACTATGCGCCATTCAAGGGAATTTCCTTTACCCTTTCTCTTTAATTGCAATTGAAGGCATTCCTTGATGTCTTTTGCGCCTATCCCGGCAGGCTCCATTTCCTGTATTAGACAGAGGCACTCGGATACTTCCTCACAATCAACTCCCAGGTCTTCGGCCGCTTCTTCCAGGTCTATAGTTATGTAGCCATTGTCATCCATCTCATATATAAGGTATTCGGCTATCTCCAGCATATTATCTGTAAGTCCGGACATCTTTATCTGAGATAGGAGGGCATGGCGTGGGTCCTCATCCTGTTTAATGGTCTTATCGGGAATCTGGGAGATCTCACCCCGGTATTTATCAAAAGATCTTTTTTCGTCTATTAATTTTTTCAGGAATGGGTTTTGCGTGACCGCAAAATCGATATATTCTGCCAAATCACTTACTGACATACCCAGTATATTGAGAGATTGCCTCATCTGTGGCGTCAGAGACATCTTCTGCAGAAATCTTTGATGCTGCGATAGCTTGTTTTTCATAATAATATTGAGATTATAGCATTAAGATTATAAAAAGCAACTTTTTTCTTACAAGTTCTTAACTCAACACATGTCCACTAAAATACACACCTATATGGGCAATATATGCCAATTCCATCACGGAAATTCTGGCACGGATAATGCTTATACTACAAAGTACATGGCTGTCATAGTGTTTCATAGACAGGCAGATTTGAAGCGAAGGCAAATAATAGGAATGTAATTATACTTATCTAAAATATGGAGGATTCACGAATGAATGGGCGATTAACCATCACAGAAGCGGCGAAGTATATCGGGGTTACACCACGTACGATAATGAGGTGGGAGAAGACCGGCAAGATCCGGCGCTCCAGGCGCGATTGGCG
Organism: Candidatus Omnitrophota bacterium; assembly: GCA_030695905.1. Taxonomy (NCBI): domain Bacteria; kingdom Pseudomonadati; phylum Candidatus Omnitrophota; species Candidatus Omnitrophota bacterium. Next base: position 11,305 of record JAUYOL010000018.1, read on the forward strand.
CGGCTGGCGGTTCTACCTTAAAGAAGATATGGAAGACATAAGGAAGTTCTACGAAAGTAGTTACGAATACGCTGAAGGAGGTGTAAAGGTTATGGATCTTACAAAGGCCACAATTATTGCCATTCTTGTTTTGGGCGCATCATTGTCCTTACCTATATTATGCGGCTATGCTTATGCGCAGGGTGGCGCTGCTCAATCGGGCGCTATTACCGAAACGAGCAATACCGTTAATGTTGATCTTGCAAAACTGCCTGCCGTTGGCAAGCCAGTTCTGTCGAGTAAGTATACCTTGGGTCCGGACGATGTTATTGAAATAGATGTTAGGCGACATCCTGAGTTTAGCGGTAAATATACTATAAATTCTGAAGGCAAGATAGAATATAAATTTATAGGTGATGTTGAGGTTGAAGGCCTGACAAAGGCGCAATTTCAGGAAAAATTGGTCGGGATACTCTCGGAATATATTATAGAGCCGGAAGTCAACGTACAGATAGCCCAATATTTAAGCAAGGTCTACTATGTTATAGGTGAGGTGAATAGGCCGGGCAAATTTTATATGAATGGGGATTCCGTAACAGTGCTCGACGCTATAATTGCGGCAGGCCTGCCGAATCAAGCTTCGGCTACAAGGAGATGTCGCTTGATCTCTCCAAATGAAAAAGGCAGAAGCAAAACATCTTACGTTAATATCTATGAAATATTGTATGGCGGTAATCTGAAGCACAATCGTCAGATGAAGCCGGGTGATATTTTGTATGTACCTTCTACTGTTATCGCGAAAGTAGTGAAAATTATAACGCCGGTAACGAATACCGTCAGTCAGGCGGCAGGTTCGGCCGCGGCCGGCGCCAGCATGGTGGCAGTAGGTCTATAATATAAAGGAGAAGATCAAATGGATCACAAAAACATAGCTCAATTAAAACCGGTTGATTATCTGAATATCGTATTCAGGCGTAAGTGGCTGATAATAATTCCGGTATTCATAGGCTTGGTCGGCGGGATGATATTCGGAAATACCCTTCCTAAAATGTATGAAGCGTCTGCTCTTATATTAGTAGAAGAGGGCAAGGTAATAAATCCGCTCATTCAGGGTATTGCCGTTTCAACAAGTGTGGCACAGCGTCTTAGCATGTTGCGTGAGCAGATACTCGGCTGGGACAGGGTAATGCAATTGATAAAAGCCCTGCAACTCGATAAGGATATTAAAAATCAGTGGGAGTTTGAAGGTCTGGTAAAAAAACTCAGGAGAAGCATCAAAGTGGCCATACGCGGACAAAATTTGATAACCATAGGCTATGAGGGCAAAAATCCTGCGGAGGCACAAAAGATAGTTAAGACCACAGTAGACATATTTATTTCAGAAAATATGCGGCTGCAGTCCAAGGAGGCGGAAAACGCCATAGACTTTATAAATGATCAGGTTGCCCTGTATCAGAAGAAGATCAAGCAGTCTGAAATTGCGAACATGGACGAACAACTAAAAAAATTACTTGTAGATTCAACTGATAAGCATCCGATGGTAATTGAACTGAAGAAGAAGATGTCAGCGGCGCAGAAAGACCTGGATAAGGGTAACTACAATGTGGATCCGGCTTTCTTAGGTTCAGCCGCTCCGGAGGATAAGGCACTCAAGGAGGAATTAACAAGGCTTAAAGGGGAGATTGCGACCCAGTCGCTCGATGCCACTGATACCGGTTCAAACAGGGCTAAGGTCGCGTCGCCATCCAATGAAAAGCTGTATAAGCTTCTCCTTCTTGATAAATTAGACAAATCGGAGGCGCAGGATCAGGGGGTCACGCAGAAATTGTATAACGAGCTCTTGACTCGCCTTGAAACAGCTAAGATAACGCAGCGCCTCGAGGCATCAAAGGAAGGCACTCGCTACACTATACTGGATCCTGCCAGATTACCTTTAAGGCCGTCCAAGCCCAATAAAATGATGCTTCTATTCCTGGGGCTTATCATGGGCACCGGCGCAGGTGTGGGCCTGGTATTTTTAGCAGAATTGTTTGATCATTCATTCCTGGGTATTGACGAAGCCAGGAATGCGCTGGAACTTCCCATATTCGGCGCAATATCAAAGATAATAACGCAGGAAGATTTGAAGATACAGAAGATGCATAATGTCAGGATGACCGCGATATCCGCCGCAGCGGGAGTGGCGTTGCTTGTCATTATAATCTTCAATGTCTTCCTTGGTTAACTAAAAGGAGCATCGATATATGTATGAAAAATATTACGGCTTTACAGATAGGCCGTTTAACCTGACGCCCGATTCTAAATTCTTCTTCGCAAGCTCGAAGCACGAAGAGGCGCTGAATTGCCTTCTTCTCGCTATAAGCGAAAGAAATGGATTCGTTGTCATAACGGGTGAGATAGGCTCAGGCAAGACGACCGTATGCAGGACTTTGTTAAACAGGTTAGACCAGAGTACAAAAGTGGCGCTTGTTCTTAATACGCATTTGGGGAAAAAAGAACTCCTGACGACTGTCCTTGAAGATTTGGAGATAGAGTATAAGTCCACATCTAAAACACACATCCTTTCAGCCCTCAATAAATACCTTATTGAGCAGGCCTCGAAAGATATAAATGTGGTGCTTGTTATTGATGAAGCGCAGAACCTAACGCCGTCTGTTCTTGAAGAAGTTAGGATGCTGTCTAATCTGGAGACAGAAAGAGAAAAGCTGGTTCAGATAGTATTGATGGGCCAGCCGGAGCTGAAGAAGAAACTGGCGCTGCCCAGACTGGAACAGTTCAGGCAGAGAGTGGTTTTTCACTATCATATTGAACCGTTAGGTTATGAAGAGGCTTCAGAATATATAAAGCACCGCCTTAAAACAGCCGGAAATTTAAGTGCCGACATATTTACCGAAGGGGCTATTGATGAAATATTTAAATTCTCCAAAGGTGTGCCGCGGTTGATAAATCTTGCCTGTCACAATGCCCTGATAAGCGGTCTTGTAGGCGATTCCAGGCACATAACCGTTGATATCGCGCGCGATGCTATTAAAGACCTGCTTCAATATACAGTTAGACAAAGTTTTGAATATAATAAGGAGGTTTCATGGGCCGCATAACAGACGCATTAAAGAAAGTAGCTGATGAGAGAGTTGCCAGGATACAAAAAAAGCCGGAAATCCAGTATGTAGTAAAGCAGGTTGAGAATACAAAGATAAAACCTAATATAGTCGCATTTCATGATTCCGCGTCTCCGGTAGGAGAGCAGTATAAGATAATTCGCTCAAATATACAGTCTTTAAGAGCGAAGGGCGATTACAAGACTTTTGTTATAACAAGTTCTGTTAATGGAGAGGGAAAGACCGTTACCTCTATTAACCTGGCCATGACCATGGCACATGATCTTAATGATAAATCAGTCCTTTTGATAGACGCTGATATGCGTAAAGGCAAGGTTGCTAAGTATATGGGTCTCAATAGCAGTCCAGGCCTGGCAGAGATATTGAGAGGCGAAATCGATCCTAACGAAACATTTGTCAGTCCGAACATAAAGAACCTGACCATAATACCACAGGGCAAGGTCCCCAAGAATCCGGCTGAGCTTATTTCTTCAAAGAAGATGACAAGCCTTTTGGCCAGCTTAAAAGCAAGGTTCGATTATATATTCATAGATTCTCCCCCCGTAATGCCGCTGGCCGATCCATGTCTATTAGGCTCGGTTGCGGATGGAACGATACTGGTCATAAAGGCAGGCAAGACCCAGCGTGAAATGATAAAGACCGTGGAGCACCGCCTGGCTCAGGCAAGAGTAAAACTGCTTGGCTATATAATGACCAGTGTGGAATGTCATCTGCCTCATTATCTCTATCGCTATGTGAATGAATATAGCGGTTATAGCGCTTATTATGAAAAAGAGAATGTTGAGCAGAAGGAAAATTCCGAAGAGTTAGTCGTCAGCGCAAAAGAATAGTCAAAAAAGACGGAGGGAATAATAAAATGCGATTTCTTGTAACCGGCGGAGCCGGTTTTATCGGTTCACATATAGTAGAAAGATTGCTCAAAGAAGGCCACTACGTCCGTGTCCTCGACAATTTCTCCAGTGGCAAGCGGGATAATCTTAGCTTCGTCATTGCGATGAGCCCCGAAGGGGCGACGAAGCAATCTCAAAACAACTTTGAATTAATCGAAGGAGATATCAGAGACTATAACGCTTGCTCGCAGGCTACTAAAGACATCGACTACGTTCTTCACCAGGCCGCGCTGCGAAGCGTGCCCAGGTCAATGACCATGCCGCACGAATATAATGCGGTTAACATTGACGGTTTCGTGAATATCCTCGAAGCGGCGCTTAAGAATAAGGTAAAAAGAGTTGTCTATGCCTCATCCAGCTCGGTCTATGGCGATGCCACTTCGTTCCCGCAAAAAGAGACTGACCCCTGCAATCCGATATCGCCTTACGCGCTGACGAAACTGGTAGATGAACATTACGCGAGCATCTTTAGTATTAACTTTGGGCTCGAGACGGTAGGGCTTCGGTATTTCAATGTTTTTGGTCCAAGACAGTCGGCAGATGACGAATATGCCATTGTTATACCTAAATTCGCTAACTGTATATTGGACGATAAAAATCCTCCGATCCACGGCACTGGAAAGCAGTCGCGGGACTTTACATACGTGGATAATGTAGTTGAGGCCAATATTCTCGCCGCTACTCGTCATTGCGATGAGCCCCGAAGGGGCGACGAGGCAATCTCAAAAACCTTCTGCGAGGTATTCAACGTAGCCTGTGGCTCCGACAATACTATCCTGAATCTGGTGGATACGCTGAATGTGATAATGAATAAATCCATCAAGCCTGTTTTAGGGCCGATTCGCCAAGGTGATGTATTTCGCACGTGCGCTGATAACTCTAAGATCAAGTCCGTACTCGGTTTTGTGCCAAAGATAAACTTTAAAGAAGGGCTTGAAAGGACGGCGAGGTCTTTTAAAATTCTTCGAGACGAAAGAAAGGAAGCCGGTGGAAAGAAAAAGGCTGTTAACATGGCTGGTTGTAATAAGTTGCATCATAATTATAGCGAATGTAATTAATGATTTAACCGGCAGGCCGTATTGGCAGATTACGCGTTTTATAAATCTGGATACAGAGTCAAACTTTCAGACATGGTTCTCCGGATTAATATTGGCCATAGCGGCCTTATATGCGTATAAGTGCTCGGTTGCTGTTAATAAAGGAAGATGGGCGTGGCGGCTGTTTGCGCTCGGGTTGCTGGGGATGTCGTGCGATGAAGTAGCAATGATTCATGAAAATGTAGGCTTAGCCCTGGATAGGCACTTTTCCATCAAGGCGAACTGGTCAATGCTGTTTGGTCCCGGCCTTCTTATCATTATACTAATATTTGCTATTAAATTAAGAGGCTACTTAAAAGGTTCAGCCAAAGCTATATGGCTATTGTCTCTTGGGGCCGTTGTTTATGTGTTCGGGGCCTTCTTTCTCGAATCAACAAATAATTTTTTAGATTTTGATAGATTAAAACAGTTATTTCAAGTGGAGGTTTTTATGGAGGAATCATTTGAAATACTTGGGGTGATAACAATTATTAGTGGACTAATGGAGCATCATAGCTTTTTAACGAGACAACCTGCGGTGAAATAATGGTGGACAAAAGTTTAAAAAAAGATTTCATTTCCGGAATAAAATGGACCACCGCCGCCAGGTTTGGAGCGCAGGGGGTTCAGTTTATAACTACGTTTATTTTAGCGAGGTTGCTTTCTCCTGCAGAATTCGGATTAGTTGGCCTCGCAGGCGTCTTTTTGCTTATAGCGAATCATGTAAGCCAGCTTGGGATATCTTCAGCAATCATTCAAAAAAAAGATATAGATGAGTCGTATCTTTCTTCTGCATTCTGGACAAACATATTTGTAGGTCTTCTTTTAACAGTTGGCGTATTCTTTTTATCCTGGCCCGCAGCTTCATTTTTTGATAATGATAATTTACGGCCTATTATCCAGGTTCTTTCGCTGATCTATTTTCTCGGCAGCCTAAGGATAGTCCAAAACGCATTATTTACAAAAAGATTACAGTTTAAAAAAATTGCGTTTCTGGAAGTTATCTCAGTGATCATATCAGGAACTATATCTGTTGGAATGGCCGCTGGAGGATTTGGAGTGTGGAGTTTGGTATACGGTCGGTTGGCCTACGTGTTGACGAGTTTGGTAATGGCATGGCTCCTTTCGAGTTGGAGACCCAGATTCGTATTTAATAGAGATAGATTCAATCAATTTTTCAGTTTTGGTCTTAACGTGATGTGTACAAACATTCTTTCTTCGTGCGGCGGAAGCGTGAGCACTGCCGTAATAGGAAAATTTTTAAATATTGCTTCAGTGGGTATATTCAACATGTCAATGAACATCATATATTTCCCAAGCAGGCTCACAACAATGATATTGTCGGGGGTCATGTTTCCAATACTTTCTCATATGCAGGAAGACACCGTTAGATTAAAAGCGGCATATTTCAATGTCCTTAAGACCATTGCAGCTATTACGTTTCCTGCGTTGATAGGAATGGCTTGCGTTACCCCGGAATTTGTAAAGGTGGTTTTGGGAGCTAAATGGGTAGGGATAATAAATCCTATACGGGTATTATTTGTAGTCGGCATGATAGACTCTATTGTTGCTACTGTCGGTTCGGTATTCTGCAGTAAGGGCAGACCGGAGATCGAGCTTAAGGCTGATCTCGCGCTTCTTGCTATATTGCTCCCGCTTATCTTCTTGGGATTGAGGTTTGGATTGATGGGCATTGCGGTTGCGATGGTCCTGCATCGTATCCTGTCAATAAGTATATTTTTTATACTTTTGAAGCCACTGCTAAATTATCGAATAGCCGAGTTGCTCACATCTATTTTTCTGCCGATTCGTGATTCTATTATTATGGGATTGGCGATCATGGCTTATAGGAGCGTTTTTTCAGTTTTCTTTAAAAACGAATTTTTTCTGCTATTAACATCTGTTCTCCTCGGGGTTAGTTTGTATCTCTTAATACTGAAACTTTTTAATTCATACATTTTTACAGAGCTCAAGCGCATCATTGCTGATAGTTTTAAAGATAAGATCCTGGCCATTTTCAGGCGGCAGCGTTGCAGCGTAAATCCATAATAGCAAAGGATAGACAGTGGGCAATTTAAATCCAATATACCTTAAAAAAGAAGACATTGAAGAGGTCGCGGAGTTTATGGGATTGGATTTTGCTTCATGTAAAGAGAGGATAATCAATTATAGCTCGATGGAGCTTGCAAGGAGATGGCATAGGATGAATCCCATGACTCACACAGAGATAGTGCAGTTTTATAACGATAATCCCCTTTACGTGTTTGAGCTTACAAAAGCTAACGCTAGTAAGGAGCGCCTGGAGTTTCACGGCGCAGTAATAGCATTTTTATTAAAAAACTATCCCGCTAGTAGTCACCCCAAGGTTTTGGATTTTGGATCCGGGGTAGGATCGGATGCAATAAAATTTTCAGAGAAAGGACACCAGGTCTCTTTTGCGGATATTCCCGGAAAGACCGCGAAGTTCGCGGAATATAGGTTTAAAAAACGTAATATTAACGCATGCTTTGTTCCGATTACGGGAGAAGCGCTCAACCTAAAAGAAAAATATGACATTATAATTTGTTTTGATGTGTTAGAGCATATATCCAATCCGATAAAAACTCTTTCTGGCTTGGTTAAACACTTAACCGACAATGGCGTTATCGGAATAATAAACTGCCCGAACGATGAAAATGGTGACCATCCCTGCCACTTACCCCATACATTTTTATCTCTTGGAAAGCTGTGGCAGCAAACACTTGATTATGCTGGCCTGGTAGAAGCTGTAGGCAGCAGGCATGTTTATAGAAAAGCAACCGGCTTAAAGTCATTTCTTAAAAAAACACGTTATTATTTCTGGAATATGACATCATTATATGTAAGTCGAGTGCCTAAAATAGAGAAGGTTAAGACATGATGCCAAAGGCATTTATAAAAAAATGTATATTTCTTATAAAATTTCTTAGCGAGAATAAGCCTTTCCTGATTCTCGCTTTCGATTTTAAATTTATGGTAAAGCGAATTATAAACAGACTTAGCGACAAGAGAATCCTGTTTTATCCCAGTAAACCCCATGCATCATTCGTGATAACAAAAATCTGCTATTTATTAGGGTATAAGAGAACTAATAGTTTTAATGATAAATATAATTCGACATTTAACTGGGAAGACGCAACTTATAGAACTCGTTATGAAAGCCTTGTTTCTTTGTCAAATAAAACAAAGGTTGTTAATATCCTTTGTAATAATATTAGCAAGAGAAAAGTCATGGAGGTTTTTAACGAAGTTTTTGGCTATAATATCGGCATAGATCCGCTTATTTTTAGCGGAAAATGTGTAAAAAAATCAAATCTCAACGCTAAGCATGATGGAAAAATAATCGAATGCCCCATAGATGTAGTCGAAGATGAATTTGTGTATCAGAAATTAGTCAATAATAGTACTGATGAAGGATTTGTTGAAGATATCCGCCTGCCTATTTTTTATAACAGTATCCCGTTTGTTTATCTAAAGCGTAGACCGATGCATGATAGATTTGGCAATAATAATTTAAAGGTAAAAGTCACTGAAGTAAAGATGGTGATTTCAAATGAAGAAAAAAATAAAATACTTTTGTTTTGCAATAAGATAGGTTTAGATTATGGAGAATTGGATGCGGCGAGAGATTCAAATGATAAAAGGTTGTATATATTTGATGTAAACGCTACACCGTTCGGCCCGCCAAATCACATTGCCTTCTGGGATTATTTTGTTGCTTTAAAAAAGCTGGCGGAGAACTTTGAAAAGATGCTGGCGCTGGCATGAAAGTTTTATTCATTTCACACAGTAGTCTTATGGGTGGAGCTGAAAAAGAGCTTTGGCAGCTATTAAAATGGCTCCCCAAAAATGAATTTGAATGCCATTGTTTATTTTCAAGCGATGGGCCCATGGTGGAGAAAGTCAAGGCTTTGGGGATAAAGATTCATATAGCTAAATTAAAATGGTGGGTAGCGAATAATGAAGATCCCATGATTTGTCTTTTTAACGTATGCGATGGCATTAAGGAAAGAATAGAAAAAATATCCGATATCATAAAATCCAATGATATAGATTTAGTCATGACGAATACTATTGTAGTGCCTGATGGAGCCATGGCAGCCAAGATGACCGGCGTGCCACATATATGGCGAATAGCTGAAATGTTGAGCTCCGATCCATCCCTGAAGCCATTTTTAAGCCTAAGATCACTCTATTCTTCAGTGATTAGACTATCTGATTATGTAGTCGTTTGCGCAAATGCTGTTATGGCGGAATTTAAAAATACTTTAGGCTATAAGCCGGATAATATGAGGGTTGTTTATAGCGCGATGGAAACAAATGAAGGGGTGCAAGAAAATAAGCTAAAAGTAGAAGATGAAAATATAGTTTTTTCAGCCGGATATATTAGTCCCAGAAAAGACTTTTTTACATTATTAAAAGCGGCGAAACTGGTTCATGATAGAATCCCAAGCGTTAGGTTTAAGATTGCTGGCAGTGTAAGCGATGGCGACTATTACAAAAAACTACTAAGGGAGCGGAAGGCATTGAAATTGGAGAGCATCTTCGAGCTATGCGGATTTCGTAATGATATTGAAAAACTGATCAATCAATCTGCAGTCTTTGCATTGTCGTCAACAAGCGAACCATTTGGAGTCGTTCTCCTGGAGGCAATGGGTGCGGCAAAGCCTATGGTAGTGACAGATTCTGGTGGTCCATCAGAGGCTGTGGTGGATGGGGTAAATGGATACGTAGTTCCGGTTAAAGACTATAAGAAGATGGCGGATAGAATAATCTTCCTTCTTAATAATAAAGATATTGCTAAAAGAATGGGTCAGGCAGGTTGCAGGCGAACCAAAGCCATCTTTAATATGGATATATTTGGGAATAATTATGTGAGTTTATTTAAAAAAGCAGTAAAGACACAGCGAAAAAGAAGCGCGGAAAGAATTTTTCAGATGGAAGATATAATCGAACTATTTAATGATATAGGGACCAATCGTAAATTTATCCGAGACAGAATAAATTCTTATGATAAAATTTATAGCTCATTTCCGTATAGATTGTATAAAAAAGTTTTTAAGACGAGCCATGAATAATTTAAAATATCTTGCAATATATCTGCCGCAGTTTCACCCTATTCCTGAAAATGATACATGGTGGGGGAAAGGCTTTACGGAATGGCGAAATGTTACAAAGGCAAAACCCTTATTCAGAGGACATTACCAGCCTCGTCTGCCGTCCGATCTGGGTTTTTATGACCTGAGGGTTCCGGAAGTTCGCGAAGAACAGGCAAGAATGGCAAAAGACCATGGAATCGACGGATTCTGCTATTTTCATTATTGGTTCAAGGGAAGGCGTGTACTTGAAAAACCAGTCGATGAAATTTTAAAAAATGGCAAACCGGATTTTCCTTTCTGTCTTTTTTGGGCAAACGAAACCTGGGAAGGTCGGTGGCATGGGATTGTAAAAGAAAGAAGAACTTTAATAAAACAGGAATATTCCGAAGAAGACGATGTTAATCATGCGCGTTGGCTTGCAATAGCCATGGCCGACAAACGCTATTTCAGAATAGGCAACAGGCCCGTTTTTGTTATCTATAAACCTCTTGATTTACCGGATTTAAATAGAACTATCGAAACCTGGAGGCGTGAATTTAAACATCTGGGGATGCCAAACCCTTATTTAATTGGTTCAAATGCAGGCGGCTATGCGGACATCGAAGATTTACTTCGGTACGATATGGATGCTGCGTTACAGCATATTCCAGAATTAGGGATATTCGATTATTTTCATAAGAATTGTTTTAAAAAAAAGCTTGAACGATTAATCAAAAATATTAAACATGGCTCATTGTCGCGCTATTTACATATTTATGATTATGAATATGCGGTTAGAAAAATGCTTTGGGATGCGGAAGGGCCTATTTACAGATCTATTATACCTTCTTGGGATAATTCACCACGGGCCGGGGATATGGGAGCTATTTTTGTCAACAGTACGCCCGATAAATTTGAAAAAATTTTGTATGACTTGTCTAAAAAAACCATAGAAAAATTTCCAGCTGATAAGCAAATCCTATTTTTGAATGCATGGAATGAGTGGGCAGAGGGAAATCATCTTGAGCCAGATTTAAAATATGGAAAAAGGTACTTAGAGGCAGTTAAGAAGGTAAAAATAAAGTGCGCGGCTTATGGATCATGATCTATATCCCAAGATGAATATCTTAATTATAACGGATTCGGTTCCATATTTTCCAGGTCCTGGGTCAGCCATGCGCGAATTTTGTCTAATCGAAGCACTTGCCAAGAAGCATAAAATATGCTTGATGACCACATGTTGGCCTCACGATATGGCGCGGGTCGAAGCATTAAAAAAAATATGCAGCAAAGTAATAGTGATAACCCCACCAGTAGAGCGGCTACGGAAAAGAGGCGGCCTGATGAAAAAAATATTAGGCGAGGGTAATTACAGGCGGCTAACAAGATTTTTTAATATTATCACCAAACCGCCGGAAAGGGTATACGGCGCCCATTGGTATATAGCTGCATTTCATGATGCTCTTGGGGGGATTGACTTGTCGGTATTCGATCTTATCCAAATAGAGCGTTCTGAGCTAGCGTGGTGGTTTGCCGGTAGGGGTAAAATAAAAAAAGAGATTCGAAAAATCGTAACATTTCATGACGTTAACTCGATTTTAGAACAAAGAATTTATGAGCAGGTTGTATCGCCTCGATGGAAAATTTTTAAATTTACAGAGTGGAGGAAAACGATTGCATATGAAAAAAAGGTTGCCTACCAATACGATAACTGTATTGTAACGTCGAAGAAAGATGCCGAAAACCTACTATCGATTTATCCGAAAGCAAAGATCTCCATTGTGCCGAATGGTACAAAAATAGACTACTTCAGGGCTAATAAATCTCATGCAGGCGATATAGAGCCCCTTAGCCTTATTTTTTGCGGCAGCATGCAATGGTATCCGAATGAAGACGCAATGTTATTTTTCTGCAAAGAGATATTACCTTTGTTGAGGAAAGATATTCCGAAAGTTAAACTATATATAGTAGGAACCAACCCCAGCGAAAGAGTTAAAATGCTTTCCAATGATTTTATAACAGTAACCGGATCAGTCGATGATGTCAGGCCCTACGTTACGAAGAGTGCCGTATATATTGTTCCTATTAGAATCGGAGGAGGAACTCGTTTAAAAATTCTCGAAGCACTGTCAATGGGGAAGCCGGTTGTTACGACGTCTATAGGTTGTGAAGGACTAAATGTTGTAAATCGTAAACATTTATTGATAGCTGACTCCCCGATAGAATTTGCTAACAATATTAAAAGAGTTTTTTTTGACAAAAAACTATGTAATCAACTTACGCAACACGGAAATGACTTAGTTAATAAATATGATTGGGATGTTATCTCAAAAAGTCTGGAAAAAGCATGGTATGAAACCATTAACTGAAAAAAAAATTGAACCTTGCTTAGTCTCTATAATAATTCCAACCTATAATTGTGGCGCTTATATAAGTAGCGCCATTGAAAGTGTGTTGTCCCAAATCTATCCGAATGTCGAGCTCATTGTTGTTGATGATGGGTCCACGGATAATACAAAAGAGATTCTGCGCAAATACGGCAACAGGATCAAATATATCTATCAGCAAAATAAAGGGCAGGCGGCAGCATCAAATGCCGGATTTAAGATCTCAACGGGCACCTACGTTGCTTTTTTTGATGCAGATGATGTTTTGCTTAATGAGAAGATCGCATCACAAGTCAGTCTGCTTGATCGCAATCCGGATGTAGGTGCTGCATATTGCTGGTATCATTTTATAAACAAAGAAGGCATCCTGCTGCCTCAGAAAGGAAGAGTTAAGAAAAGGGGAGATATTACTGCCGATCTTTTGGAGGGCAGCTTATTCCCAAACTCCAGCCTTCTATTTAAGAGGGAGGCGCTGAATTCTGCAGGCTTGTTTGATGAATCCTTGCATGCCGCTGAAGACTGGGATCTCTGTTTAAGAGTAGCCCGAAAAGGCTACAAATTTGATTATGTTCCGGAATATCTCGTCAAATATAGGGTGCACGGAGCAAGTATTTGTGATAATCATGAAAAGATGGAGAAGAACGATTTGAAGTTTATCGAAAAGGCTTTCTCAGGGCAGGCTGATACCGGCGAGTTACGGGGAAAAAAAGGACGAGCCTTATTTTCGGTTTATAATGAACATGCCTGGCACTATTTCGCAAAGAATGATATGGAAAACGGCTTACAAAGGCTTGTCAGGGCCATGGAGGTATATCCCGAAGGGTATAGCGACTATCAAAGCTTTTTTTATTTTGCGCACTGTATCATGCCTCGAGGCTATCGTGTAAATGAGGAGGTTTACAAGGAGGCGGATCATATCAAAAATATTTTTAACAATGCGCTTGATTACTTATTTGCGCGAAAGACGATAGAGTCACAAAAAGCAATAAGGGCGTCCAAGGATATGGCGCTCGGTTGGATATTCTATTTTGCCAGGGATATGAAAGAGGCAAGAAGCAGTTTTCTCAGAGCCTTCATATCGAGACCCTCTTATCTCTTAAAGCCGATCAACATCTTTACTTTATTGAAATCATTCTTAAGTGAAAATATTATCGGAAGCCTAAAGGGTTATAAAAATACCAAAAGCATCCTATATATCCTGGACATTTTTCCTGCAGTTTCCGAGACGTTTATTCTAAACGAGATATTGGAGCTGGAGCGTCGAGGATATGAAGTTGTTGTTTTTGCCAGGAGGAGAGAGGACTCTACTCCGCACGGAATTGCATGTAAATTAAAGGCAAAAGTAGTCTATCTGCCAGATGCGCACGGCGTTAAAAGTACAAGCCTTATTATTTCCCATATAAAGATGCTGTTTTTACATCCGATCAATTATACAAGGACCTTAAGGTTTGCCTTAAAACGAAGATATACAGGCCATCTATGGTTCTTTAAGGTTTCGTGCTATTACGCTGATATGGCAAGAAAATATAAATTTGCGCATATTCATTCGCACTTTGCGGCAGTCGCTTCCTGCTATGCGATGTATATATCAAAATTATTATGTAGGCATTTTACTTTCACTATCCACGGCTGGTATGACCTTTATGAAGGCCCGCCTGATGACCTAAGCGATAGGATCAATGAGGCCAAGAAAGTTATTACTATCTCTGAATATAACAAACGTTATCTGATAGAGAAATTTGACGCGATCCCCGGCAAGATAGAGGTGATACATTCTGGTATTGATCTTAGCTACTTTCCAAGGAATAGCTTACATAAAAAATATACAAAAATAGTTCTTTCTGTTGCCAGACTTCATCCGGATAAGGCGTTAGGTACGCTTATAAAAGCGTGCGGGCGCTTAAGCCAGAAAAGAAATGACTTTGATTGCTTGATCATAGGAGAAGGGGATGAGAGGCAGGGCTTGGAAAAGCTTATTAATGACAATCGGCTGAATAATCGTATATCGTTGGTAGGTGCGAAAAAATTAGAAGAAGTTCGGAGTATTTATAATAGCGCAAGCGTGTATGTTCTTCCCTCAAAACATGAAACGATGGGGGTCACTACGATGGAGGCTATGGCGTCGGGACTACCCGTCATTTCAAGTAATATCTACGGGATACCCGAGCTTGTAGACCACAATGTTAATGGCTTTTTGATACCACCCGGGGATGATGAACAATTGGCCGATTATCTTAATGAGCTCCTGGATAACGAAAACAAGAGAAATGCTTTTGGTGCGATGGGCAGGCAAAAGATCGAAAAATATTTTAATCTGGAAACAGAGGTAGCTAAACTTGCAAAGGCATGGCTTGATGGAAAAGATTAGCGTAATAATACCAGCATATAATTCAGAGAAGTATATCGCAGAAGCGATAGAATCGGCTCTGCGTCAAACTTATCCTGTGTTTGAGATCATCGTTGTGGACGATGGTTCCACTGATAATACGGCGAAAATAGTGCAAGAG
>JAUYOL010000019.1 GCA_030695905.1 Candidatus Omnitrophota bacterium
TGTATTGTTTCCCACTCGTGGTGACTGGAATCGAAGTTTTTAGTTGTGTTTTTTAGTCGTTTATAATAATAGTGTATAATTGCAGTTGATTGGAGGTGCTGATATGAATGATAGCGGTGTAGTCTATAGTTTACGAAAGAAGATCTTTGATGATTGGCGATTGAGGCGATTTGGTTGGCGTGAGGTTAAGTATAAATATGGCTTTAGTCGAAAGTGGTTCTACAAGTGGCTGGGTAGATATTTACGTGATGGCGATAAAGGCTTAGAGAATGTTATCCGCAAAAAGCCTCTCATGCCCCACCGGCTTAAGTGGGATCAGGAATTAAGGATACTGGATTATGTGTATGACAAGCCCACTCATGGACCGGAAAGAATAGGCCGGGGACAGGTTCCTCGCGTATCAACAAAGGCTGTCTGGAACTATCTGGTAAGAGAGAATTTGAATACTCGTCGTAAGCGTAGGCTTTGGGCCCAAGCCCAAGGTAAAAGCGTCTTAACCCATAAGGAGAAACAACACATGCAGGCTAAATATAATCACATAGAGGCTAAGGAAGCGGGTGAATTGGTTGGTATGGATACATTCGTTGTCTCCGTCAGGGGTTTAGGCAAATTATGCCAGTATACCGCATGCGATAACTATTCAAGTTACGGGTGGGCTAAAATATATACGGCTAGAACCGCGGATAACGCTGTGGACTTCTTCGTAAATCATATGTTCAACAATACCGCGTCTTTTAAGATCAGACGGATCCTCACCGATCAAGGTATTGAGTTCTACTGTGCCCGACACAAGAATAACTTCAGTTATTTTAGAAGGATGCTAAATAGGTGCGGTGTTGAGCACACCGTAACAAAGAAAGCTCATCCCTGGACCAATGGTTACGCTGAGAGGCTTAATCAAACTATATGGCAGGACTTCTATCTTTGTCTGCTACCAAAGCCATATACAACGCTGGAGCAGCTTAATGAGGATTTACAAAAATTCATGGTTGAATATAACTTTAAGAGGCGCCATACGGGGTACAAGCTTAAAGCTGGAGGCTTTGAGTTCCCGGGGCACGCGTTCTTTGACATACGCGAGAAGTCTAACATTATCGAGATAAAATACTAAACTTTACGAAACTACAGGAGGTTCGTTACGCAAGAGGTGTCTCTATTCTAATCTACCTCGACTGGAAAATTGGACAATTTTGAAACCGCGGCTTCAAGTCCATATGAGGCTCGATCAACAAGAAGGCCCCTCGCGAGAAACTCGTGAGAGGCCTTACAACATGGTGGGCCTCGTTGGACTCGAACCAACCGCAACCACATTAAAAGTGTGGTGCTCTACCAGATGAGCTAGAGGCCCTAAAATTATTGTATCTCTTTTTCTTTTCCTGCTAAAAGAGTATCTACTTCTTTGATATATTTGTCGGTGAGCTTTTGGATATCTTCTTGAGATTTAAATTTTTCGTCTTCGGTAACGGCTTTGTCCTTGTCGAGCTTACGTATATGTTCTATCGCGCTATGGCGGCAGGTTCTTAAGGAAACTCTACCGTCTTCCGCGATCTTTTTCAACACCTTATCGAGTTCCAACTTGCGCTCGTCGGTTAACGGAGGTATCGACAGCCTCACCGACTTACCGTCATTTGTAGGTGTAATGCCTATATCCGACTTTAATATCGCTTTTTCTATTTCCACCAGGGCGTTCTTGTCCCATGGTTGTATCATCACAAGCCTTGCGTCCGGAGTGGTAACACTTGCTACCTGTTTTAACGGCGTAGGCGCTCCGTAATAATCGACACGTACATTTTCAACTAACGCGGCAGACGCGCGACCGGTTCTTATAACAGAAAACTCACGCTGTATTGCTTCAATAGTCTTCTTCATCTTTAATTCTGTATCTTTTATAACTTCTTTCGCGTTCATATCATGCACCTCACCCTTTTACGGTTGTACCTATATTCTCGCCCGTTAACACCTTCTTTATATTTCCGTCTTTTTTAAGGCTAAATACGATTACCGGCAACTCATTGTCCATGCAAAGACTTATCGCTGTAGCATCCATAACTTTCAGGCCCTTTTTTAAAACATCTATATAACGCAATGTATTGAACTTTTTAGCGGATTTATTCTTTACCGGATCTGCCGAATATATCCCATCCACTTTGGTCGCTTTTAGTATAACCTGAGCTTTTATTTCTATCGCGCGCAAAGCCGCGGTCGTGTCTGTAGTAAAATAGGGATTGCCTGTGCCACCGGCAAATATTACTACGCGCCCTTTTTCAAGATGCCGTATGGCACGGCGTCTTATATAAGGCTCCGCCAGTTGCCGCATCTCTATAGCGGAAAGGACTCTTGTAAATACGCTTTGTCTTTCCAGCGCGTCCTGTAACGCAAGGGCATTTATAACCGTGGCTAACATGCCCATATAATCAGCGTTTGCCCTGTCCATACCTTTTGTGGAACCAGCGATGCCTCTGAAGATATTACCGCCGCCTATGACAATGGCTATCTCGATACCAAGCGATCTTACTTCTTTTATCTGGCGGGCGATCGAGGTAAGTATATCGGGATCTATGCCGTACCCGAACGACCCTTGGAGCGCTTCTCCGCTTAACTTCAATACTACTCTTTTAAAAGCGGCTTTTCTCATTCTTCTCCCAGCATGTAACGCACAAACCTTCTTATTACTACATTCTCGCCTATCTTGGCTATCATCGAAGTTAATACGTCCTTGACCTTCAGGTTCGTATCCTTTATAAAAGGCTGTTCCATTAAACAGGCATCTTCGAAAAATTTATTGAGTTTGCCTTCGGTTATCTTTTCGATAGCGGCTGCCGGCTTACCCTTTATCTGCGCTTTTATTATCTCTGTCTCTTTTTTTATCGCTTCTTCCGGGACGTCTTCTTTCTTTAAGTATAGCGGGCTCGACGCCGCTATCTGCATGGCAATATCTTTCACAAACGCCTTAAAATCATCGTTTCTCGCCACGAAATCTGATTCACAGTTCACCTCTACAAGCACGCCGATCTTGCCGCCTAAATGTATATAGCTCTCTATCCTTCCTTCCTTAGCCGAACGTCCGGCTTTTTTGGAAGCGAGGACAGCTCCTGATTTCCTTAATATCTCCACGGCCTTATCTATATCGCCGTTTGATTCTTTAAGCGCCTTTTTACAATCCACTACACCTGCGCTGGTCTTGTCTCTTAACTTCTTTATCGCGTCCATCATTTCAAGTTACCTCTTTCTTATTTCGTTATCTTCTTCTTTGCCTTCTTTATAGGTTCATCCTTCGGCTTCTTCTCGTCTTCCTGAAGCTTAATGTCTCCCTGTACGAGCTCTTCGACTTCTTCGTCTATAACTTTCAGTTCCGAGCCTTCCTGTGCCTGGGCCGCTTCCTCTTCTTCTTTGGCTTTTCCCGCCGCAAACTGCTGCCTGCCATTAACTATACTGTCGGCTACAAGACCGGTAATAAGCTTTATCGAGCGTATAGCGTCATCGTTGCCCGGTATCGGATAATCTATTATGTCCGGATCGGAATTGGTATCAACTAACGCGACTATGGTGATACCTATCTTCCTGGCTTCCTTTATCGCTATCTCTTCCTTCTTAGAATCTATAACGAACATGACCTTAGGTTGCTTCGCCATTGCGCGTATACCTTCTAAATTTTTGTTTAGCTTGAAAGCCTCTTTATTGAGCTGTGATACTTCCTTCTTCGAAAGTTTGGCAAATGTCCCATCTTCTTTCATGCGCTCGAGATCTTCCAGCCGCTTTATACTCTTCTTTATCGTCTGGAAATTGGTAAGCATGCCGCCCAGCCACCTCTGGTTTACATAGTACATACCGCAGCGGGAGGCCCCTTCTCTGACTATATCCTGGGCCTGTTTCTTCGTGCCCACAAACAGCACATTACCGCCTTCGGATGCCGTCTTTCTCAAGAATTCGCACGCTTTCAATATAGCGGCCTGTGTCTTTTCAAGGTCTATGATGTAGACTTTGTTCTTCGCGCCATAAATATATTTCTTCATCTTGGGGTTCCAACGCTTAGTCTCATGCCCAAAGTGCACCCCTGCTTCAAGCAGACTCTTCATAAGTGTAGATTCTACCATTTGTTATGTTACCTTTCGATTTTGTGAAACAAAATTGATCCTGATGAAGCGACCTATGGGAGCTTCTGAAGGACCTCTCATCTAAAGAGCCTCATATTATACACATTTAACCTATACTTTCAACTACTTTTATCCTACCGTATAAACGCCGGCCCGAACTGCATGTCATACAGTCTTTTGTAAAGCCCGTCTTTCTGTATCAGCGAATCATGCGGCCCGACATCGGCAATATGCCCGCCGTCCAGCACATAAATACGCGTAGCGTGCTTGATCGTGCTTAAACGATGCGCGATCACAAAGACGGTCCTGTTGCGCATCATTCTGTCTATCGCCTCCTGCACAAGTATCTCCGATTCTGTGTCAAGCTGCGATGTAGCCTCATCAAGTATTAATATTGGGGAGTTCTTAAATATGGCCCTCGCTATCGATAAACGCTGTTTTTCGCCGCCCGATAGCCTGAAACCACGCTCTCCTATTATGGTATCATAGCCATTGGGCATCTTCATTATGAATGAATGGGCATTCGCCACTTCAGCGGCCTTTACTATATCCTCTTTCCCTGGGTTTTTGCATCCATAAGATATATTGTAGGCGACCGTCTCATTAAAGAGTATCGTCTCCTGCGTGACTACGCTTATCTGTGACCTAAGTGACTTTAGGGAATAATCTTTTATATCGATTCCGTCTATGGTTATCTTGCCTTTTGTAACGTCATAAAAACGCGGTATCAGATTTACAAGAGTTGTCTTGCCTGCGCCGCTGGTACCGACAAAAGCGGCGATCTCTCCGCGCCTGACTTCAAGATTTATTCCTTTTAGTATCTCTTTGTCGTCGTAAGCAAAATGAACGTCTTTAAATGCGACGCAATCCCTAAATCTTGGCATCTCGATGGCGTCCGGCTTTTCATTAACGGTATCCTTGGTATCGAGCACCTCGAATATCCTGGACGCGGCCGCTAGCGCCTGCTGATTTATGCTGTAGACATTTGTAAGCCGCTTCATAGGCTTCATCAAGGATAATAACGCCGCCAGAAAAGTGACAAAAGCGCCTGCCGACAACGCGCCCGAAATTATCTGTTTTCCGGCTATCCATAATATCACAGCTATGCAGAACATGCCGGCAAACTCTGTTATAGGGCTTACCACTATGACTCTTTTGGTAGACTTCATGGTCAGCTTGTAAAACTGCTGGTTCTGTTTCCTGAATCTTTCCGACTCGCTATCCTCCATCGAAAAAGCCTTCACAACCCGCATACCGGATATCGTCTCATGAAGAGTCGTTGTTATGTCCGCCATGTTTTCTTGGGTCTGTTTTGATATGGCTTTAAGGCGTTTGCCTATCTTGATGACCGGATATATGATAGACGGAAATAATATAAGGCCTACCAGTATAAGCGACCACGGAATGGAAAAATAGAACTTCACGGCAAATACCAGCGCCAGGTATACGACAAACTGTATCGGCTGGTATAAAACGTCGGTAAGCCCTGTCGCTACAGAATCTCTTATCACCGTGGCATCATAGGTTATACGTGACATAAGCTTGCCTGTGGGGTTCTTAGAATAATATTCCATGGGAAGCTTCATAAGTTTCGCGTATATCATATTCTTGACGTCTCTTATAACGCGTTGGGCGACATCGCTCATAAAGTAAGACTGGAAGAATTCGAAGACATTGCGAAGCAGCCAGAATACCATGACTATTATGACCATCTTGTTTAGAAGTTCCATTGGCGGCATCGCATTTACCATGTCTATAAGGCTCTTAAGTTGTTCGGGAACGAAGACACCTCCGGGTATAGCCATCTTCTTGCCGGTGATTATATTGTCTATAAGCGGTATTATCATACTTATTGACACACCGCTGAAGACGGACGTGCCTATCATGCACACTACGGCCAATGCGAGTACCCATATGTGCGGGAGAACAAATCTGATTAACCTGGTATATTCCTTCATAATTGGGATGATTATGATAACATAAGACTTGCTCTTTGTCCAGGGGAATGATATAATCGCCTGAATATGAGCAAGGTAAAGGTAGGGGTAGTCGGCGTAGGCCACCTTGGGGCGATACATGCCAAGGTTTATTCCAAGATGGATAATGTGGATCTGGTAGGGGTTTGTGATTGTAACCTCGAGCGGGCATTAGAGATAGGGAAAAAGTACCACACCAGAAGTTATGCCGATTATGAGGACCTTTTTGGTAAAGTCGATGCCGCGAGCATAGTGGTTCCCACAAGCATGCATTACAACGTGGCAAAAGAGTTCTTAAACCACGGTATCCACGTTTTAATAGAAAAACCCATAACAAAGACCCTTTCTGAAGCGGACGAATTGATAGAAATCGCCAGAAAGGATGGCCTAATAATACAAGTTGGCCATGTTGAACGGTTCAATGCGGCCGTAATGGCGCTTGAAGACGTGATGAAAAAGCCGAAATTCCTGGAATGCCAGCGCCTGGGGCCATTTCATAAGAGAGTTGAGGACGTCGGCGTCGTGTTGGATCTTATGATACACGACATTGACATAGTGCTGGGCCTTATAAAACAAGAGGTGGTAAATATAGAGGCTGTAGGCTTGAGCACGATGTCGGATCATGAAGACGTGGCAAATGTCCGGCTCATATTTGAAGACGGAACGATAGCCGATATCACCGCAAGCCGCGTAACAAAAGATGTCGTAAGAAAGATCCGGATATTCCAGGAAGAATCTTACATATCGCTTGATTATGTAAATCAGGAAGTTACCATATTCAAAAAGACCGGCAAAAAGATACAAAAAGAGAAGATAAAGATCAAAAAAACCGAGCCATTAAAAGAAGAACTGCAGTCGTTCATAGAATGCGTAAGAACTGGCAAGCGGCCTGTAGTTTCAGGCGTCGAAGGAAGACGCGCGCTTGCGGTGGCGCTTGCGATACTGGAAAAGATAAAATCGAAACAAAAGTAATGGCAAAAAATATTCTCATAGTTTCAGGTGAGCCTTCCGGAGATCTGCACGCCTCTAACCTCGTAAAAGAATTAAAAAAATTAAAGAGTGATTTAAAATTTTTCGGACTGGGCGGAAATCTGTCAAAAGAAGCCGGTGTCGAAATAGATTTTGATATATCGAAACTTGCCATAGTGGGTTTGGTCGACGCCTGGAAAAATATATTAACGATAGGCAAGGTCTTTAAGGGGCTGCTGAAAAAAGTCGACTCGGGACACTGCGATCTGGCGATACTCGTAGATTATCCGGGATTTAATTTAAGACTGGCGAAAGAATTAAAGAAAAGAAATATCCCTGTAATATATTATGTAAGTCCCCAGGTGTGGGCATGGGGCGAGAACAGAATTGAGATAATAAAAGAGTGTGTTAAAAAGATTTTGGTATTTTTTAAATTTGAGGAGGATCTTTATAAGAGGCACGGCATAAGCTCGGAATTTGTCGGCCATCCGCTGGTAGAAACGGTAAAACCTTCCATGCAAAGAAATGAGATAATAAAAAAATACTCTCTTTCCGGATCCGGGCCGATAATAGCTCTTCTTCCCGGATCCAGAAGAATGGAAGTAAAAACGCTTCTTAGGATCATGGCCAAAGCCGCCGTTAGAATAGAAAAAGAATTGCCTGGCGCGCAGATATTGGTCGCAAAATACCGTAATTTGCCGTCGGATTTGTATGAGTCAGCTATCAATGGCCTTGGTGTTACTATTAAGATATGCGACGCGGACGCTTACAATATACTTAGCGTAGCTGACTTCGCAATAGTCGCGTCCGGCACAGCGACGCTCGAGACCGCGATAATCGGAACGCCGTTTATAATAACATACCGGACCGGACTTATAAATTACATCGCGTACAAGATGGTCGCCAAGATAAAGATACTGGGTCTGGTAAATTGGATAGCGGGAAAAGTCATAGTGCCGGAATTCTTGCAATACAACGCAACGCCCGAAAAGCTGGCTAAAGCCTCTCTCGAAATACTTCGCGATAGCTCCAAAAGATCTGCAATGATCGCCGAATTGAAAAAAGTCAAAGATTCCCTTGGCGCACCGGCAGCCTCCTCCCGCGCAGCCCAAGCTATCCTCCCGTACCTACAGTAAATATCCATACCTAAGCCTACAGTTACGGTCAGCACAAGCCACCTAAATAAGTATGTAAGATAGCCATGTATAGGTGGCAGGAAAAATGTTACCCTTCACTTCGTTCCGGGTCGGTCTTTTGTTCTGTCGAAAAACGGGGGCCTGCGGAACTCGGCCCCTAAACGGGGCCTCATCCCGCCAAAAAGCGGCGGGATCGCCTAAGTTTAAAACGAAGGCGAACATCCTCGGCCCTTTTTAACCGTTTTTCGTCATCACAAAAGACCTAACATTTTTA
>JAUYOL010000020.1 GCA_030695905.1 Candidatus Omnitrophota bacterium
AGTTTAAGGACCTACTGCCTTCAGTCATTCTGCATGCTTGCACAAACAATCCCAAAGACCCTCGCGCATTCTTAAGAAACCTGATCAAAGCGCAAGCTGAGATATCGAAAGAACCTGAGTTTAAGGACCTACTGCCTTCAGCCATTCTGCATGCTTGCACAAGTAATCCCAAAGATCCCCGCACATTCTTGAGAAACCTGATCAAGACGCAAGATGGTGCTGTCGCGCGGCAGAATTTTGCATCAAGCCCGGGAGAGACGGACGCTGTTGGCCATTTGCGTAAAGCGGGACCTGATGAAACACCGGAACGGGGCGACCTGGAGCCGGGTGGGCCCAGCCGCCGTTTTCTGAAACAACCCCAACAACCTAAGAACGATGAGGTGGCACCAAAAGGACCATCCCCGGAAGCACACACAATTAAAAAGACCGTTTATGGGAAAACATATGAGTTGCCGAAAAGAGTATATGACAATGTACGCCTGGCACGGACTGAAGATGCGAGTGATATTGATGTTCTCTCCAAACTGATTTGGCATGCTGACGGGCCTAGCCGCGCGAAATTCTACGAAGAAGAGATAGAAAATAAGAGAGCTGATGTCAGAAAGAATATTTGGGTATATTGTGATGACGCCGGCAAGGTGCGGGGATACATATATGCAACGTTTTTCCCGGGCATTAAATCGGCGTCTATTTGGGAAATTGCAGTTTCCAAAAGAATGCAGGGGCGGCATATTGCAAAGGCGCTTATGTTTGTAGCTATGGAATACATGGAGAACGTTTTTTCAGCTACAAAATTCGATACTTGGCCGCTTGATGAGAGTAATAAAGTAATCACGCATCTGATCGAAGAATTTGGATTTAAATATGCTGGGCATGAAGGTCTGGACGGGCCGGCTTATTATAAAGCCGATTTTACCAGTTATATAGAGGCCAAATATGAGCAGGAATATAAAGAATTTGCGAGTGCTCCTGTTTTGCCCCAGGCAATTCGATCCATTATTCTTGCCAGAAGGTCAACTCGGCATTTTGATCAAGGCAAGATACCGGATAAAAGGACCATAAAAGTATTAGTGGATAATTCGGTGGCGACTTTGTCGCAGCGCTATGATATGGAGGATATTGAGGTATCTATATATGACGACCCAATTATTCGGCAAAGACTTGGCACCGAGATTAAAGGCTTGCGACAAGAAGGAGAATTAAAAAAAGATGTCCAGCCGCAGCCTAAAGATGCTCCTTTTTCTATCGTAGTTTCCGTAAGAGAAAATGCTCTAAAAGCCGATAGGGGCAAAACGCTATCCGTTGCTGGCATGCTCATTGAGACTATATTGTTGTCCGCTACATCTGCAGGAGTTGACTCGCTATGGATCAGCAGCTTCGATGAGTTAAAAGCAAAAGAGATATGCGGTGATATGTCTTCACCGTTCATACCGATTGCAATAATTCCTCTTGGATATAGGTCACAAGACCCGAGGCCTCCCAGGCGGCTGCCTGCCGAAATCAGGATAAAAAATGAAACATATTCTCACAGCTCAGGTTTTGATGAAGAAGCATTGCTGAGGGAGGCGAGAAAAGTAAATAAAATAAATGGTGCTGTTGCTGCGGCAGAGATTGGTAATAGCGGGAATGGTGAATTAACGGCTGTTTTATCGGATAATCCGGTATATCCTAAAGCAATAAATATATTATCTCACAGATATGGCAATGCGCCGCCACCGGAACTTTCAAACAATGGCATTGATAGTGCTTTAAAGGGAGCAATAGAGGCAGCGCAGTGGGCGCCGTCAGCACGGAATCTCCAATCTACGGATTTTATTATAATAAAAGAAAGGGATCGGATAAAAAATATTTGCAAGGCTCTTGCAATAGACCATTCCACCATAAAAGCTATGATGATACCTATAGGAAACATAGAAAGACTCAAGTTAATAGGTAAAACTAACTCGAATAATACGAGTACAGAGGCGCGTGCGAGAGAATTATTTATATATCTTGACGGAGGCGCCGCAACACAAAATATTCTATTTTCTCTTGTTTCAGCGGGATATTCGGCGGAATGGATATTTAAAAAAGATATAAGCGGCCATATATTTAAAGAACTCGGCATACCTGTGGATCTTCACGAATATTTAGGGGTTATTACTATTAAAGATGTAAATGTGGACAAAGGTACCACCCAGACCGGGCCGCTTCCTTTAGTTGATGAAAAAGGCGACGGCCATTTGCGTAAAGCGGGACCTGATGAAACACCGGAACGGGGCGACCTGGAGCCGGGTGGGCCCAGCCGCCATTTTCTGAAACAACCCCAACAACCTAAGAACGATGAGGTGGCTCCGGACACGGCCGTGCGTGTAATCTGTAGTGACGGATGGGACGAGGGTCAAACAGCAGAAGTGGCGGAATTTATGGTGGATGAGGGATTGATAGAAGTTGGAGATAAAAACGCTCCCAGAGAAAGTCTCGTCACGGCAGCGATGGCTCAACTGCATCCGGGCCTGCTGAATGCGCAGGAAAGAAGAGATACTGTTTTTGCTGCGCTTAAAGGAAATAAAGTCGCAGGTTGTGTTAAAACTTCTATGGATTTGGATCGCGAGGGAGAAGTTGTTGAAACTACACTCGTGGATTTGTATGTAGGTAAAGACTATAGGGGAGATGGGGTGGGGAAGGGATTAGTAGCCGCGGCGGAGGATCATTTACTTAAGAAAGGCATAACAGCATATATGGTTACTCCGGAGGATACCGACGAAGCGCAGAAATTTTGGAAGGCTCGCATTCCGGGAAGATCCCGATCTCTTGATAAAAACGGAAGACTGGTTACCAGTATGGTCCCACTGCGTTGGGGCATAAAATATAATATCAGTATCCCTGAAATTAAGATAGGGAATTTCGAAGTGCAATGGCCCGATATTAAAAGTACCATGGATGAAACAGGGCAATATATTACACCGGAGCAGGAAAGAATCGTTTTCCATGCCCTTCATGCGAAGAATCTTACTCTGGATCAAAGGAATGAGATCCGTTATTTTATCATTGAGAAATATAAGTGGCTGATCGATGTGGTCATCAAGAAGAAGATGCATATACACGGCAAGCAGGAAAAGAGAGATGCCCGCGAGGAGGGAGAGCTGGGCATATTGCGCGCTATAGTTACGTTTGATCCCAAAAGAGGCAATAGGTTTTCCAGCTACGCCAGCTTTTGGATACGCAGTGCGCTTCAGAGATCGCCTCTCCTGGAAGAAACAATCCATAAGCCCGCATATTTAGAAGAATTAATAAAGAGATATAAAGATGTGCGGAGAAAATTATGGCAAGAGTTGAGGCGCGATCCGACATTAAAGGAAATTGCGTCCAAACTAAGGGTGCCATTAAAAATAGCAAAGAAGATTCAGGCTGCTGCATCCAGGATGAAATCTCTCGATGTTTTTACGCGCAATCCAAAAGCAAGATTCGAGATGCGCAGAAATATTGTGCCGGCAAAAGAGGAAGATTTAAAGGATATTTCACCGGAAGATATTCCCGGCCTTTTAAGCTGCCTGGATTCCCGCGAAAGAGAGGTTATCGAAAAGCGTTATCGTGTGGGAGCGAAAAGAGATATTTCTTATACCCGGAAAGAGATCGGGCGTGCCTTAGGGGTGACAGAGGAGCGCGTCCGTCAGATTGAAATAAAAGCATTGTGGAAGATGCAGAAACAGGCAAAGGCGATGAGTCTGGTAGCGAATCCGGATAACAATGGAAATGGGAATAATGGAAATGAAAAACTCAGACCACGCATGACAAAAGACAAGGCGCCCTCTGATATGCCGCTGGGCGCAAGGTTCGCCGTCACTCCGGAAGATTGGCTTGGATCAAAGGACAAGCATAGCGCCACCCAACCGGAGAAATTGCATAGAGGCCCGCGGGCTGACCAGCCGCTCAACGGCATCGGCGCAGTCGGGCCGATAAAACCGGAAGACGAGAGTGCTGATGGGGTGACGCCAAAAGCAGCGGATACCATTTTACCCTCCGGGAGGGGAAATGGTCCACAAAATATGGCTGGAGTGTCCCAAGGTGACACGTCCCCGCGGTCAACGAAGATGCTGGAAATGGAAATTAATGGCAAACCTTACGCTATGGCAGCAATAACAAAGGGCCATAAGGCCAATTATATCGACTTGTTGGATGCGATAGCCGAAGAATTTGGTCATGAGACTGGCAGGCTGCTTCAACGGAATAGCACGATTAAGATAGTCAGGGGTGGGGAAGAATATTTTATGCAAAACACAGGAATAGACGGTAGAGTGCTTGGATATTTTTCATTACTGAAAGCAGGTGACTCTATAACTATAGTTAATGGAAAAAGAAGGGGGGTTCCCACTATTCACTTTTTGCGCAATATTGTCGATACAAAAGAGTTGACACAGAACATGATCGAAGGAATATTGTCCGCGCTCTTCTCGAACAAGGAAGTTACACTTGCTTTTAACAAAAAACTTAAAGGATTAGAGTCCGCCGAGTTAAGGGCGATGATGGCACAATTAAACAAATGGAAGGAAGCGACAGCACGAAAAAATCCTAAAATGAGGGAACTATTATCCAGGTTTAGAGCTTTTGAATATGATGACCTCAAAACAGAGCTCAACAAACGCGGCATAGATGCTAATGCCGAAAATAGCCTTATTTTCAATTATGCGCCAAAACCTGAAAATGAGCCGTTAGATAGCCCCGGCTCTGCCATACGGCCCGTATATATTATTGAACAGGAAGAAAGTTTCGCGGAAAATTATTATTATCCGTTATTGGAAATGGTGACTATTTCTGTGGCAAAAGAGTTGCTGCAGTGGAACGACGCAGAACTTCGCGCCGCATTGGCCGCATCAAATATCGATACGGAATTTTTCGGTATAGACCCGGTTATAGATGAAAAGACCGGCATTCTGATATTCAAGGTCCTGCCTAAGATGGAGCGATACGATAACAACAGCCGCATCGACCGCTACACACGCCTCCTGCAATTCATCCGCTCAGCCTAAAGTCCGGCTTGACTATGCGTACACATTATGGTACACTTGTGATGGAGGTGAACCATGGTAAGAACAATTACGACAAGGGAATTCAGGACGCATCTGGCAGACGTGCTTAATGATGTGGTGAAACGCTTTGACAGGTATGTAATATCGAAGCGCGGCAAGCCGGAAGCCATATTGATGTGCGTCGATGATTACGAAGGGTGGCTCGAGACTATAGAAATAATGTCTTCAAAAAAAGTGCTTAAGGATATTGAAGCCGCAAAAAGAGAGTTGCGCCAGGGCAAAGGTTATAGCTTTGACGAGGTATTTAGCAGGGTGCGCCATAATGCTAAAAGGCGACATTCGTGAGTCGGTATACTATAATAATAGCTCCGCGCGCTAAGAAAGAAATCGAGAGGCTTCAGCCGAATATTAAAGAGCGTATAGGTAACGCATTATTGTTATTGGCTGGAGATCCCTTTATAGGCAAAGCCCTTAAAGCGGATCTGGAAGGGCTCTATTCATATAGAGTAGGAGATTACAGGATAATTTATGACATTATCCGCCGTTCGCTTATTATTCAAGTTCTCAAGGTAATGCATCGTCGAGAAGTCTATCGCTGAAATTTTGCCTCGTAAAGTTTTGTATAGATCGAACCCTTTGGCGAGAGTTTGCTTTGGAAGAATATAACAGATGAAATTAGCTGTGTTTCAGCCGTAAGCTGTAGGCTGTAAGCTGTAAGCTTTTGTTTCAACGCATCTTTGTTCTTCGAAGAACGGACTCTTCCGATTGTTAAGTGCGCGGTGAAGGGGCGGGATTCTTTCTCGAAGCCTATCTTATATAGTTCTTCATCAATCTTTCCGGCAACTTCCACTGATTCTTTCGCGCCTTTATCAAGGCCCACCCATATTACGCGAGGATGATCTATTTTTGGGAATGCGCCGATGTTTTTAATATTTATCTCAAAGGGTCTTAAGGATCTGCCTATTTCGTCGAGGATGGACTTGATCTTTTCGCACTTTTCTTCCGTTATCTCTCCAAGGAACTTCAAGGTAAGATGGATATTGTCCTTTTCGACCCACTTTACATCGGCTCCGGAATATTTCAGGTGTGATTGTATTTGGGAGAGGGATGAGCGGATTTCTTCGGATAGCTCTATAGCTATGAATGCTCGCATATCAGATCCAATGCTGCTTCCGATGCCTGGAATTTAACATTCTGCCTCGACCCCTTGAAACGAAACTTTTTCACAACCTGTTTTTTATCCATTACCAAAGCTATATAAACCAAACCTACAGGCTTTGATCTTGTACCGCCTCCCGGCCCTGCAATACCAGTCACGCCAATGCCGATATCCGTGCCGGCCAAAAGACGCACGCCCCGGGCCATCTCGATCGCTACATCCTTAGAGACAGCATCGCATTTTTGAGATTGCCTGCCTGCCGGACAGGCAGGCTTCGCTCCCTTCGGTCGCTCGCAATGACGGAAAGAAACGCCGAGAAGGTTCTCCTTTATACCATTAGAATATGCAACCACACCGCACAAAAAGTAAGCGGAGCTTCCGGCTACATTTGTTATCCGGTCGGATATCAAACCGCCGGTGCAGGATTCGGCTATGGCGAGAGTCAGCTTCTTTTTTCGCAGGATTTTCCCGACATCAATTTCGGAACTCATGACGCTATTTTAAATTATTTTAAAAAAAATTGCAACAAAATTGGCACTTTTTACGTCTTATATAGTAGGGGGTGAAAACTAGGCGTTAGCCGTTAGTCGTCAGCTATCAGCTTTCAGTTAAATATGAAAGAACAAAAATTTAGAAAATTAGAAGTTTGGAAGAAAGCAATGGATTTTGTAGAAAATATTTATAAATTTACTAATAGTTTCCCTGTGTCTGAACTGTATGGACTGACAAGTCAATTGAGGAGGGCTGCAACCTCTTTAGCTCTTAATATAGCGGAGGGTAGTGGGTCTGGGTCAGATAATGAATTTAACAGGTTTCTTAATATGTCTCTGCGGTCATCTTATGAAGTTATGTGTGGGATTGAGATAGTGAAGAAGCTTGGCTATGTCAGCGGTGGAGAAGCGGACGATCTAAGTAAAAAATGTGATGAGATTTCCGCTATGATTGGCGGGTTAAAGAAAAAGCTGATGGCTGAGAGCCGATAGCCGAAAGCTTAAAATAGCTGAAAAACTCTTTACACGAGGGAGGTGATAAATGTATAATACATTGTTCCAAATAGTGTAATTATGACATATGATTCAATGGATATAATCGCAAAATAAAGGAGATTTTGAGATGGTAAAGGCTAAGGAAAAGGTAAAGGAAGAGGTAAGAACCGAGATCAGGGAGTATAAAAGCATTACGCAAGAACAGAAGTCGAAGGCGTTGGAGATGGCCCTGGACCACATAGAAAAGCAGTACGGCAAGGGCGCGATAATGAAGCTGGATCCAAATTTTAAGATCGACGTACCTGTTATACCGACCGGCTCTATAGCTATTGACCTGGCGCTCGGTGTGGGAGGGGTTCCGCGCGGCCGCGTAATAGAGATATTCGGGCCGGAATCGAGCGGCAAGACCACGTTAACCTTAAGTATAATCGCGAATGCCCAGAAGATGGGCGGGCAGGCCGCATTTATTGACGCGGAGCATGCTTTTGACGCTACTTATGCGAAAAAGATAGGCGTCAATTTGGACAATCTTCTGATGTCTCAGCCGGATACAGGTGAACAGGCCCTCGACATAGCGGAGACTCTCGTAAAGTCGAATGCTGTGGATGTGGTAGTCATAGATTCTGTCGCGGCGCTTACGCCGAGAGCCGAGATAGAAGGTGATATAGGTGATTCTCATGTAGGTTTGCAGGCGCGTTTGATGAGCCACGCTTTGAGAAAATTATCCGGTTCAATATCAAAGTCCAAGACCTGTGTAATATTCATAAACCAGATAAGGGAGAAGATAGGGGTTATGTTCGGTAACCCTGAGACCACACCGGGCGGAAGAGCCTTGAAGTTCTATTCTTCCGTCAGGATAGATCTAAGGCGCATCGCCTCGCTTAAAAAAGGCGAGGAAGCTGTCGGCAATCGCGTGAGAGCATCCATTGTGAAGAATAAAGTCGCGGCCCCCTTCAGAAAAGCCGAGTTTGATATAATGTTCGATGAAGGTATCTCAAAGGCCGGCAGCATACTCGATATGGCCGAAACTCTTGAGGTGACGAAGAAAAGCGGCGCATGGGTGCTTTACGGAGAAGATAAATTGGGCCAGGGCAAGGAAAATGCCAGGGTGTTCCTAAAAGAGAATCCGAAGGTTTTAGCGAAGATAGAGAAAGAGATACTCGAAAAGGCGTTGAAGTAAATTGGACGAAAAGATACTTGCCAGGGCCAAGAATAACGCTTATGCGCTATTGCGGCAGAGACCGCGCAGTGAATACGAAATACGTAGCCGCCTTAAGCTAAAGGGCTATGACAAGGATGTGATAGAAGATGTCGTCAGCCTTCTTAAGCGCATAGGCGATATAGACGACAATAAGTTCGCTCATATATGGATGGAGTCGCGCATGCGGATGAATCCTATGGGCGAAGTCGTCCTTAAGTATGAGTTGAAAGAAAAAGGCGTAAGCGATTCTATTATAGAAGCCACCTTAGCTCAAAGGCGCGAAAAGTATGATGAATACGAGGTGGCTTTTGACATGGCAAAAGAGCGGTTCGAGCGGTTTAAAAAGCTCGACAGACAGAAGGCCGCTAAGCGCGTATATGATTTTCTTGTGCGACGCGGTTTTAAGTACGATGTTATCAGAAGAATTATAGAAGATTTACGATGAATACAGACGATATACGAAGCTCATACCTGGAATTTTTTAAGTCCAAAGGTCACGAGATTGTATCAAGCGACTCTCTTGTGCCTAAGGATGACCCGACGCTTCTATTTACAGGCGCGGGCATGAACCAATTTAAAGAAAAGTTTTTAGGGCGTAATATTACCTATAAACGTGCCACATCATCGCAAAAGTGTTTAAGGACGGGCGATCTGGAGAATGTCGGCAGGACGAGCGGCCATCACACATTCTTTGAGATGCTGGGCAATTTTTCATTCGGGGACTATTTTAAGAAAGAGGCTATCCAGTGGGCGTGGGAATTTTTTACTAAAGTTTTGAAGATCAATCCCGAAAGATTGTGGGTATCGGTTTATAAAGATGACAATGAGGCGTATGGTATCTGGAAAAATGATATGGTGGTCCCGGCCGCGAAGATAATAAAGTTCGGTGAAAAAGAGAACTTCTGGCCATCCGAGGCTCCAAGCAAGGGGCCTAATGGTCCATGCGGGCCATGTTCTGAGATCTTTTATGATTATGGCAAAGGTGTCGGGTGCGGCGAAACCGGATGCAATCCCTCATGTGATTGCGGAAGGTTTATCGAGGTATGGAATCTTGTCTTTACGCAGTTTGACAGGCAGTCCGACGGCAGTTTAAAGCCGCTTCCGAATAAAAATATCGATACAGGCATGGGGCTGGAGAGGATAGCCTCGGTAATGCAGGGGGTAAAGACGAATTTCGAGATCGATATTTTCGTGCCGATAGTTGAGGCGATCAAGAAAGCGTCAAAGCGTCAAAGCGTCAAAATGTTATCTGTCAATGCCATTGCCGACCATATCCGCGCGGTTACATTTATGATAGCCGATGGCGTCATGCCTTCGAATGAAGAGCGCGGATATGTCGCGAGAAAACTGATACGACGGTCGATGACACACGCCAAAGACATAGGAATACATGAACCGTTTTTATATAAGTTAGTCAGCGTTGTGTCGGATGTTATGAAAGCGCAGTACCCGGAGATAAAGGAAAGACGTGACGATATAGCCCAAATAATAAAAAGGGAAGAAGAGAGTTTTCTCCTTGTGATTCAGACGCAGCTGCCGAAGGCTGAAGAGGTATTTGAAAAGATTTCGAAAGAAAAAACCGGACAGAATCTACCCGAGGCGGCGTTTAACTTTTACGATACATATGGCATGCCATATGACATGCTTGAAGAAGTGGCTCAGAAGTTTCGTTTGAAGATAGACAAAGACGCCTTTGAGGGGCTTCTTGAAAAACAGAGAGAGCAGTCGCGCTCCAGGACAAAGATAAAGAGTGAAATATTTACCGAGACGTTCGCGAAGAAAGTCGAGGCGCTGGGCTTAAGGACAGAATTTTTAGGATATGAGAACTCGCATGCCGAGGCAAAAGTCCTCGCAGTCCTCGAGGGCGGCGAAGTTATATTAGACAAAACGCCCTTTTACGGTGAATCGGGCGGCCAGGTTGGCGATTGGGGAAAACTGGAGACTAAATCGGGCGCGATGGAAGTCGAAGACGCTAAAAAGATAGGCGACGCCATAGTCCATATAGGAAAGATGCTGCGCGGCAAAATAGAAAAAGGCGAAACGGCAAAAGTTTCGATAAATGAAGATGTGCGCGAGAGGATAATGAACAATCATACCGCAACGCACCTCTTGCAGGCAGCATTAAGAAAAGTGCTGGGTGAACATGTCCGCCAGACGGGCTCTTTAGTGGACCAGGATAGGCTGAGGTTTGACTTTACACATATGAAGAAGATGGATCCCAGAGAAGTCGCGAGGGTAGAAGATGTGGTCAATGAAGCAATAAAAGACGAGATAGCGGTTAAAAAAGAGATAAAGAGCTTATCCGCTGCCAAGGCCGACGGCGCGGTCGCGTTATTTGGAGAAAAATACGGTGATAAAGTACGTGTTGTTTCAGTGGGGACTGTATCGAAAGAGTTGTGCGGCGGCACACATGTCGACAATACGAGGGATATAGGATTTTTCAAAATAATAAGTGAAAGCTCTATTGCCTCGGGCGTTCGCCGCATAGAAGCGTTGACGGGCCGGAAAGCGCTGGAATGGGTCGAAGAGCAAAAGAAGGCTGAAGACCAGAGGCGAAAAAGCGAAAGTGATAAGGAAACCCGGAAGAAGGCCTTAAGCGCGCGGCTTGATGATGAGATAGCTAAATTAGATGACGTTATTGCCAGATCAGCTGCCGCGGCAAGTACGAAAATTATAACTGAAATCATTGAAGGCGTGAATATGGACGGTTTGAGGATGCTTAGCGATAGGATACGCGCTAAAGCACCTTCTTGCGCTATTATACTCGCGATATCTGATGAAGAAAAGGCGTCATTTATGATATTTTTTACAGAAGACATCGTCAAAAAGGGCCTTAAAGCGGGCGATACGGCAAAAGAGCTTTCCAGGCTTTTGAATGGCTCAGGCGGCGGTAAGCCTGATTTTGCCCAGGGCGGCGGTAAAGATCCCCAAGCTCTTGTAGGCGCACTGGAAAAAGTCAGGGCAATCATTAAGGAGAAGCTATCATGAGACTCGTGAGGGTTGGCAGTAAGCAATTTCAGAAGCTTTGTGAGCGCGGTTCAGGACGCAATAAACGCGTTACCGAAAGCGTGAGGAATATTGTCGAGAACGTAAAGATGTACGGCGATGACGCTGTTATAAAATATACAAGAAAATTCGACAGGGTAAAGCTTACTCCCAGAGACCTAAGAGTCTCTGAATGCGAGACATCGGGCGCTTATCAGGATATAAAGCCGGACTTTGTTTCGGACCTGAAAGTCGTTATAGATAATGTGACAAAATTTTACAAAAAGCACCTTAAGAAATCATGGAACATAAAGGATACCAATGGCGTTCTATTGGGCGAGAAGGTAATGGCCATAGAAAAGGTAGGCGTGTATGTTCCAAGCGGCACAGTCCCTCTGGTATCAAGTGTTTATATGACCGTCATACCGGCAAAGATGGCCGGGGTAAAGAAGATAGTGCTCGTAACGCCGCCTAATAAATATAAGTCGGTAGACCCTCACATATTGGTTGTAGCCAACCTTCTTAAGGTTGACGAGATATACAAGATAGGCGGAGCTCAAGGCATTGCCGCGCTGGCTTTTGGAACTAAGACAGTGCCGAAGGTCGACAAGATAGTCGGCCCGGGTAATGCCTACGTGACCGAGGCTAAGCGGCAGGTCTTTGGATATTGCGATATAGATATGCTGGCAGGCCCCTCCGAGGTCGTGATAATAGCGAATCAGTTGTCCAATATCGATTATATAAAGGCTGATATGGAGGCGCAATCCGAGCACTTCATGGGGCTTTCCATACTTATTACGAATTCTAAGAAGATAGTAAAAGCTCTGAAGAAAGAAACTTTCAAAGGCTACATAGTTTTGGTAAAGAATATGAAAGAGGCGGCCGAAGTATCAAATATGCTGGCGCCAGAACACTTACAGATCCTTACCAACAACCCTAAAAAGATATTAAAGGATATAAAACACGCAGGCGCGATATTTTTAGGGCCGTATACACCGGTTGCGATAGGCGATTATGTCGCGGGTCCGAGCCATGTGCTTCCCACAGGCGGGAGCGCGCGTTTCTTCTCTGGATTAGGAGCGCAGGATTTTTATAAGTGCTCGCATGTTTTGTCATACACCAAGAGCGCTCTTGAAGAAGTGAGAGGGCCGCTTGAAAAGATAGCGCAGATAGAGGGATTAAAGAAACATTTGGATTCGGTAAAGGTGAGATTTAAATAGAAACCAAATACCCTCCCGGAGGGTATAACGGTTAGGGAGAAAAAGATGGCGAAAAAATTAAGAATAGCGAAGATAAAACGCAAAACCACCGAGACGGACATATCGGGTAGCCTTGTGATAGACGGGGCAGGTAAAACAGATATAAATACAGGTGTGGGTTTTCTGGACCACATGCTTACGCTTTTTACTTTTCACGGACTATTCAACCTGACATTAAAGGCAAAAGGAGACTTGAAAGTCGATATACATCACACGAATGAGGATGTCGCGATCTGTCTTGGCAAGGCTTTTAAAGAAGCCCTCGGTGATTACAAAGGGATAAGGCGGTATGGCTCAAAAGAGGTCCCTATGGACATGGCGGCCGCGAAGGTTATGGTAGATATAGGCGGAAGATACGCTTTTGTATGGAGAATGCCGAATTATGCGACTACCATAGCCGCGCGCGAAAACTATTCGCTGGATGACGGCAAGGATTTTCTCGATACATTCGCGAAGAACGCTAATATAAATTTGCATGTCGATATATATTCCGGAGAGGATGTTCACCATGTATTAGAAGCCGTATTCAAAGCGCTTGGTATCGCTTTGGACGAGGCCGCGCAGATAGACACAAGACGAAAAGGCGTCCCCTCGACTAAGGGAACGATAGACTAAATTATGATAGTAGTTATAGACTATGGCATGGGGAATCTTCACAGCGTGCGCAAAGCGCTTGAAGTTATGGGCGCCCGCGTAAAAGTTTCCTCTAACCCGGAAGATATAAAAAAAGCGGAAAAGATAGTATTCCCCGGAGTTGGGTCATTCGGTGAGGCTATGAAGGAATTAAAACTCCGTAAGCTGATAACGCCTATAAAAGACGCTATTGCCCAAGGTAAGCCATTTCTCGGGCTGTGTCTCGGGCTGCAGCTGTTATTTGAAAAGAGTGAAGAAGCGCCAGGCGTTAAAGGCCTCGGTATATTGCGCGGGGAAGTAAAGAGATTTAAACTGAAGAGTTTAAAAATTCCTCATATGGGTTGGAATGTTATCAAGGGGCATGGGGCCGGTATCCTGAAGGGGGTGCCAAGCGGCTCATACATGTACTTTGTCCATTCTTATTATGCGGCGCCGAAGAATAAAAAGGATATTCTTACGACAACCGACTATGGTATAGATTTTACATCAGGCGTGCGCAAAGATAATGTTTATGCGCTGCAATTTCATCCGGAGAAAAGCCAGGCGGTTGGCTTAAAAATTTTGGGGAATTTTGTCCGATTATGATTAAAGTTATTCCGGCTATAGATATAAAAGGCGGTAAGGTTGTCCGTCTAAAGCAGGGCAAATTCGGCGATGTGACCGTTTACAATGATTCAGCTATGGAAGTTGCCAGGATGTGGGCCGATATGGGCGCCGAGCTTATTCACGTAGTAGATCTGGATGGCGCCTTGGAGGGAAGCTTGAAGAA
This sequence comes from Candidatus Omnitrophota bacterium, assembly GCA_030695905.1. Taxonomy (NCBI): domain Bacteria; kingdom Pseudomonadati; phylum Candidatus Omnitrophota; species Candidatus Omnitrophota bacterium. The sequence continues at coordinate 14,002 of JAUYOL010000020.1, forward strand.
TCTGGCTATTGTAAAGGAGATAGCCAGAAAAGTAAGCGCAAAACTTGAGCTTGGAGGCGGGATAAGAGACATAGAGACGATAAAGGAAGTCCTGGACTACGGCGTAGAAAAAGCGGTCATAGGGACGAGGGCCCTTGAAGACGATTTTCTTAAAGATGCCGCGGCTAAATTCGGCGACAGGATTGTTGTAGGTATAGATGCCAGAGACGGCATAGTTTACACGAAGGGCTGGGTATTGAAGACAAAAATAAAAGCGGTCGATCTGGTAAAGAAGATGGCCGATAACGGAATCAGAACGATAAATTACACCGATATCTCCCGCGACGGTATGTTGAAAGGGCCAAACATAAAAAGCCTAAAAGATATATTGGAAGTTTCACGCGCTAATGTAGTAGCGTCGGGCGGCGTTTCGACCATGGATGATGTTAGGAAGCTAAAAGAGCTGGAAACCTATGGACTAAGCGGCATGATAATAGGGAAGGCTCTCTATGAAAAGACCCTGGACCTTAAAGAAGCGATAAAGATATGCTCACAAAAAGAATAATCCCCTGTCTTGATGTTAAGGACGGGCGCGTTGTAAAAGGCGTAAATTTTTTGAATTTACAGGACGCGGGCGATGCTGTCGAAAACGCCAGGTTCTATGACAAGGAGGGCGCCGACGAGCTCGTATTCCTTGATATTACCGCAAGCCACGAAAAGCGCAAGACGACCATAGAGCTTGTTAACAAGGTTGCCGAATCTATATTTCTTCCGTTTACCGTGGGCGGCGGCATAAGCACGGTGGACGATATCCGCAACCTATTGAAAGCCGGTTGTGACAAAGTTTCTATAAATACAGCCGCAGTCAAGAGGCCGGAATTTGTGAAGGAGTCTTCCGATAGGTTTGGAAGCCAGTGTATAGTAGTCGCTGTGGACGCCAGATGCAAGGTTAAGACCAGACAAAAGCAGCTCTGGGAAGTATATATAAATGGTGGCCGCACTCCGACCGGACTTGATGCTGTTGAATGGGTGAAGAAAGTCGAGAAATTGGGCGCCGGAGAAATTTTATTGACGAGCATGGATTATGACGGCACAAAAGAAGGCTACGATATAGAATTGACCAGAAAAATAAGCGAATCCGTCAGGATCCCGGTGATCGCTTCCGGGGGCGCGGGAAACCTGGAGCACCTTTATCAGGCGCTGACGCAAGGCAAGGCAGACGCTGTGCTTGCCGCGTCGATATTTCATTATAGGGCGTATTCGGTGCGGGAAGCGAAGGATTATTTAAAGAAAAAAGGAGCGAATATAAGATTATGATCAAGATACCCAAAGATTTGAAGTTTGATGAAAAGGGGCTTATACCGGCTGTAATACAAGACGAGCTGTCCGGAGAGGTTCTGACGCTTTGCTACATGGATAAAGAGGCTATTGAGAAGACGTTTAGCGAAGGCAAGATATATGTTTACAGGCGCTCTAAGGGCAAGTTGATGATGAAGGGAGAGACGAGCGGATGTATCCAGAATCTCAGGAGGGCGTATATGGACTGCGAAGGTAATTCGCTTTTATTCGAAGTAGAGCAGATAAGGGCGGGTTGCCACGAGGGATATTTTAGCTGTTATTACCGCGAATTCGATAAGGACGGCAATGTTACGATAACCGCGGAACGTATATTCGATCCCAAGAAAGTTTACAAGGGGCAAGGTTAATGAATATGTATTATCCGGGCAAAGAAGAATTTATAAGGTTGTCTAAAAAAGGTAATCTTATACCGGTTTATAGGGAGATATTGACTGATTTCGAGACGCCTCTATCGGCTTTTAGAAAGATAGATAAAAGCGACTATTCATTTTTACTGGAATCCGTAGAGGGCGGCCAGAGGCTGGCGCGGTATTCTATATTGGGAAGCAATCCATCGCTGGTGTTTTCAAGTAAGGGCGATAATATTGTTCTTAAGGAGGGAAATCGCTCAAAGAGCTTTTCTGCCAAAGATGATCCCATAGCGGAACTGAAGAGCATTCTTACCAGGTATAAGTTTGTCGATGTTAAAGGATTGCCCCGTTTTTGCGGCGGGCTCGTAGGGTTTTTTGGTTATGACATGGTAAGGTTTATAGAAGACCTGCCGTCAAAAAATGCCGATGATCTCAAATTGCCCGATTCTTTATTTATGCTCACAGATACGCTTCTCATATTTGATCATGTCGACCATAAGATCAAAGTAGTTTCCAATGTGCATGTAACAGGTTCGCCTGCTCACGCATACACTGAAGCCTTAAAAAAGATAGACAGTATAATAGCCGACCTTAAAGGTTCGTTGCCAAAAAACGAGAGCAGCGCCATTAAAAATAAAACGCTTAGCCATACGGTAAAATCTAATGTTACAAAAAAAGAGTTCGAAGATATTGTACGTAAAACAAAAGAATATATTAGAAAGGGCGATATAATACAGGCGGTACTTTCGCAGCGGCTTAATGTGAAAATAAGCTGCCACCCTTTCCAGATATACAGGGCGTTGAGGTCGATAAATCCTTCGCCGTATATGTATTATCTGAAACTTGGGGATTTTTTCATCGTCGGTTCGTCTCCCGAGATCATGGTAAGAAGCGAGAATGGCCTTGTCGAGGTAAGGCCGATAGCGGGTACGCGCCCCAGGGGAGCTTCGGAAAAAGAAGATGAGGCGCTGATAAAAGATCTGCTGCAGGACCCGAAAGAAAGAGCCGAACATATAATGCTGGTTGATCTTGGCCGCAATGATATAGGAAGGGTATGCGAATTCAAATCCGTAAAAGTTTCGGAATTGATGACCGTAGAGAAGTATTCGCACGTTATGCATATCGTAAGCGATGTATCCGGAAGGCTTAAGAAGGGCAAGGATATATTTGATGTTATCAGGGCGACATTTCCGGCGGGCACCGTAACGGGCGCTCCGAAGGTGCGCGCTATGGAGATAATAGATGAGCTGGAAAATTTGAGGCGCGGCCCTTATGCCGGAAGTATAGGATATTTCAGTTTTTCCGGCAATCTTGATACATGCATAACGATTCGTACGATAGTGATAAAGGGTAAGACCGCTTATATACAGGCAGGGGCGGGTATCGTGGCGGATTCGAAACCGGAAAAAGAGTACCAGGAGACGCTTAATAAGGCACAGGCGCTATTGCGCGCCATTGAAATGGCGGAGAGAGGATTAGAATGATACTCGTCATAGATAATTACGACTCATTTACATATAATCTCGTCCAGTATTTAGGCGAGCTTGGCGCTAACCCGAAGGTTATTCGTAATGACAAGATTACCGTAAGCGGAGTAAAGAAGATGAAGCCGGAAAAGATACTATTATCTCCCGGGCCCGGCGAGCCTAAAGACGCGGGTATATCGGAAGACCTCATAAGGGCCGTTGGCGGAAATATACCCATATTAGGAGTATGTCTTGGCCATCAATCGATAGGCGAGGCTTTTGGCGGTAAAATAGTATCGGCGAAACGTATAATGCACGGCAAGACCTCTTTGATCTACCACAATCAAAAAGAGATATTTAAGGGCGTGAAAAATCCGTTTGAGGCAACACGGTATCATTCGTTGGTAGTTGAGCGCAAGACTCTGCCGAAAGTTTTAAGCATTATAGCCGAAACAAAAGATAAAGACAGAGAGATAATGGGCCTTAGGCATAAGGCTTATCCAATATGGGGAGTGCAGTTTCACCCGGAATCTATTCTTACGGGTGAAGGCAAGAAGATTTTGGGAAATTTTTTAAAGATATGATAAGAGAAGCGATAGGGAAGGTTACTAAGCGCGTCGATCTTGGCGAAGCCGAGACGCGCAAGGTATTCGAAGAGATAATGTCGGGCCAGGCATCCGCGGAAGAGATAGCCGGGTTTTTAAAGGCATTGCGCGAAAAGGGTGAAACCGTAGAAGAGATAACCGGCGCGGCAAAGGTTATGATCGAAAAGTCTGTACGCATAGATGCGGGCGCGGACCTTGTCGATACTTGCGGGACAGGCGGCACCGGGATCAATACTTTTAATATATCAACAACCGCGGCGTTTGTTGCGGCAGGATGCGGTGTCAAAGTCGCCAAGCATGGCAATAGGAGCGCCTCGAGTCAATGCGGCAGCGCCGATGTGCTGGAGTCTCTCGGGGTGAAGCTCGATATATCCCCGGAGATGGTACGTAATTCCATTATCGAAATAGGCATTGGTTTTATGTATGCTCCGATGTTTCACAGCGCGATGAAATACGCGGCCGAGCCGAGAAAAGAGATAGGCGGAAGGACGATATTTAATATCCTCGGGCCGCTGTCAAATCCGGCTCGAGCGTCCGGACAGGTCGTTGGCGTTTATGACGCTAAGCTTACCGAGATATTAGCGCAGGTATTAAAGAATCTGGGCTCTAAAAGGGCGTTGGTGGTATGCGGCATGGATGGGCTTGACGAAATAACGATTACGGGTAAGACTAAAATTGCCGAACTGAAAGACGGGCAGATAAAGACGTATTATATAAGCCCTGAAGAATTCGGCATGAAGAAAGGTAATATCGCGGATATTGAGGGCGGCTCTTCAAAAGAGAATGCCCGGACAACATTATCAGTGTTAAGCGGCCAACCCGGCCCGAAAAGAGATGTGGTGCTGCTAAACGCTTCAGCGGCTCTTGTAGTAGCGTCTAAGGCTAAGGATTTTAAAGAAGGCATAAAACTGGCGGGTCTCGCTATAGAATCGGGGCTCGCATTGGATAAGTTAAAGCAGTTAATAGAATTGACCAACAAAAAATGATACTATCGAGAATAATAGAGGAAAAGCGGAAAGTTGTAGATGAGGCCAAGAGGCGCAAGCCTCAAGGTGAGCTTTTGAGCCAGATAAAGAGCCTTTCGGTAAAGAGCTCATTTAAAAAGAATATATCGCGCCCTAATCATATAAATTTGATAGCGGAGATAAAGAAGGCCTCGCCGTCAAAAGGTATATTGCGGGGCGACTTTAATCCCGTCAAGATAGCGATAACATATCAGGCTAACGGCGCAAGCGCTATATCCATTCTTACGGATGAGAGATTTTTTGAGGGGAAGCTCGAGCATATCGTAAAGGCGCGCGAGAATGTGTCTATTCCCATATTAAGGAAAGATTTTTTTATCGACGAATACCAAATATACGAGACTGTAGCCTCCGGAGCCGACGCTATACTGCTTATCTGTGATATATTATCTATGGGGGAGTTGACGAAATTTCATAACATCGCTACCGAGCTGGGGCTTGATTGTCTTGTAGAAGTCCATAATGAAGAGGATATTGAGAAGGCGCTTGCGGTGAATGCCGGCATTATAGGAATAAATAACCGCGATCTTCACACATTCAAGGTTGACCTGGCCGTTACGCAAAGGCTCATAAGAATGATACCGCAGAATAAAGTTATCGTTTCGGAGAGCGGCATAAAATGTTATGAAGATATAATGTTCTTAAGGTCCTTAGGCGTAAATGCGGTATTGATAGGCGAGGCTTTTATGGAAGCCGACGATATTGCGGCGAAGATGCGCGAGATGATGAGATATTAAATGACCAAGATTAAGATATGCGGTATTACAAATAAAAAAGATGCTGTAGAAGCTGCGGAATTAGGCGCGGACATGTTAGGGTTCGTTTGCTATAAAAAATCAAAAAGGTATGTTGAGCCGAAGACGATAATGGATATCGCTAACGAGCTGCCTGATAGAATAGCGAAAGTCGGCGTCTTCGTGGATGAAGAGGCCGGGAAAGTCTCTGAGATAGCGCAAAACTGTTTGTTGGATACACTGCAATTCCATGGAGATGAGAGTCCTGAATATTGTGCGCGTTTTAAGGGAGCATATAAGATTATCAAGGCGTTCAAAATTAAGGATAAGGACAGCTTAAAAGGTATAAATGATTATGACGTTGATTTTTATATGCTCGATACACATAGTGATAAACTGAAGGGCGGTACAGGGAAGAGCTTTGACTGGAAGATAATAGAAAATTTCGAGTTTTTAAGGCCTGTCATACTCTCAGGCGGACTCAATCCGTCTAATGTAGGTCAGGCGATAGACAAGGTGTTCCCATACGGCGTGGATGTGTCGAGCGGCATAGAAGAATCGCCCGGCAAGAAGGATTTAAAATTAATGAAGGAGTTTGTAGAAAACGTAAGGAAGAGCCAATGAACATTCCAAATAAAAAAGGTTATTTTGGTAGATTCGGCGGAAAGTTTGTTCCGGAAACTTTGATGGCGGCGTTAGCCCAGCTGGAAAAGGAATATAGAAAGTTAAAGGCGGATAAGCCGTTTAAAAAAGAACTGGATAGCTATCTCAAAGATTACGCGGGGCGTCCAACGCCGCTCTATTTTGCCAAGAGATTGACCAGGCAAATAGGAGGCGCGCAGATCTACCTTAAGAGAGAAGATCTTTTGCATACAGGCGCGCATAAGATAAATAATACTCTGGGGCAGATATTATTGGCTGTAAAGATGGGCAAGTCGCGTATAATCGCCGAGACCGGCGCGGGACAACATGGAGTCGCCACCGCGACTGTCGCGGCGCTATTCGGGCTAAAATGCGAAATCTTCATGGGCGAGGAAGATATTAAGCGTCAGGCGATAAATGTATTCAAGATGAAACTATTAGGCGCCAAGGTCACGCCTGTCACCAGCGGATCGAAGACGCTTAAAGACGCCATGAACGAAGCCATAAGGGATTGGGTGACCAATGTTGGCACTACGTATTACGTTATCGGCTCTGTCGCGGGCCCGCATCCATATCCGGAGATGGTCAGAGACTTTCAGGCTGTCATAGGCCGGGAAGCGAAGCGGCAAAGTCTGAAAAGTTTTGGGAAGCTGCCTGATTATCTGGTCGCATGCGTTGGCGGCGGAAGCAACGCGATGGGGTTATTCTACGCTTTTATGAAAGATAGGGTTAAATTTATAGGCGTTGAGGCCGCGGGGCTGGGCATAAATACAGATAAACACGCCGCGACTCTATGCAAAGGCTCCGTCGGTGTATTGCATGGTTCGAAAAGCTATCTTTTACAGGATGCGGACGGCCAGATAGAGATAGCCCACTCTATTTCTGCCGGGTTGGATTATCCGGGAGTCGGGCCGGAACATTCGTATTTCAAAGATTCGGGCCGCGCCCAATACGTTGCCGTTACTGATGCTCAGGCGCTTGAAGGCTTTTCTATGCTTACAGAGCTTGAAGGCATCATTCCGGCGCTCGAATCATCCCACGCTGTATATTACGCGACACGCCTTGCGAAGCGGCTGCCGAAAAGCAAGATCATAGTCATCTGTCTGTCCGGCAGGGGCGATAAGGATATAGACATAGTGCGAGGGGTTCTATAAAATTTTTTGTAATAGTCGCTTCAGGCTGGACCATAAAAGTTCCGCCTGCGATATTAGGAGAAAATTTTAACTAAAGCAAAAACGAAATAATGATAAGAAATTGTAAAAAAGATGAAAGTTGTAAAGATAAAGAAGGTAATTGTCTATCAATTGGCTCAGATGGACTTGTTGTTCAGTGTGTTGGTCCTTGGGTAGAGGATAAGTATTATTTTTTAGAGCGATATTTGAATGCATCGCGTGAAGTTAGGAGAAAGTATGCTGAAAGAGGAAATGCGGTATTTGTTGATCTGTTTGCAGGCCCAGGAAAGTGTATAATAAAAGATGATAAGAGAGAAATTGATGGTGGAGCATCAAGAGCTCTTCGTAGAGACGAAGCGCAATTTAATGAAAGTTTTTTATTTGATATCAGCAAAGCCAACGTTATAGCACTAGAAAAAAGACTCAGCTCAATAGCAAATTGTAGTATAAAACAAGGGGATTCAAACTTATCGATTTGTGAGTTGGTAAAAAAATTATCAGGGCATCGCTTTAAGAGGTATCACTTTATTTTTATAGATCCTTTTGGACCAGAAGCGTTAAAATTTTCTACCCTAATAGAGTTAACGAAGCTAAGTCGTTTGGATATGCTAATCCATTTTCCAATAATGGCAATTAGAAGAAATTTGAAAATGTGGGTTAAAAAGGACAATACAATATTAGATGAATTTTTGGGTACAAAAGAGTGGCGTGACAAAATATCATCTTTATCAGAAGACAAGATATGCAGTGCCCTAATAAATGTGTACAAAGATGCATTATCAACGATAGGGTGTGTTTTCATTTTTGATTTAAAACCAGTAGCTATAAAGAATACAAAAAATGCGCCACTATATGATTTGATTCTTGTTTCAAAGAATCCACTTGCTCAAAAAATATGGAATACCGTTGTTAACAAAGATCCTGACGGTCAAAAGCATTTCAATTATTAATATGAAAACAATAGAACGAAAATCATTACTTTATAAAAGCGAAGTTGAATACGCAGATTTTTGCTTAAATCATGTTGAGGGTTGTTCCCATGGTTGCAAATATCCTTGCTATGCTTATATGATGAAAAAAAGGTGTGGTATCGTGAAAACCTATGAAGAATGGTGTCAACCAAAAATAGTTTCCAACGCGTTAGAGCTATTAGATAGAGAAATACCGCGCTATAAAGACAAAATCAAATATGTGCATTTATGTTTTTCAACAGATCCTTTTATGTATAAGCAGAGCGAAGTATGTGATTTGAGCTTAAAGATAATCGAGAAGCTCAATATAAATGATATTCGTTGCACTGTCTTGACCAAAGGGATATTTCCTAAAGAGCTTGAAAATACTGGAAGATTTGGTCGGAATAATGAATATGGCATTACGCTGGTATCGTTGGATGAAAAATTTAGAAAAATGTTCGAATCAAATTCATCCGATTTTGAAAGTAGGATAGAGTCTCTTAGATATTTAAGTAAAAAAGGAATGAGAACATGGGTCAGTATGGAGCCGTACCCTACACCTAATTTGATAAATCAAGATTTAAGAAAAATATTAGAAAAAATAATTTTTGTGGATAAAATTATATTTGGCAGGTTAAATTATAATGTTAAATCGTCCGAATTCAGGTATACTAAAGAGTTTTATAATGAGCTTTCTAAAACTGTAATGGAATTTTGTGAAAGAAATAGAATAAAGTACCATATTAAACACGGAACTATTTCAACGGTGGACAAACCAGCAAATAATAAAGTATTTAGTGGCTATAACTCCAAGAAAACTGTTTTTGCTTAGAAACACGAATGATTTTAAGGGAGCCATATGGATATAAGACCAAATCTGCAGTTTTCAGTTGTGTGCGATGATGTGAGGCGGGAAGATAACGGGAAGTTTATGCTTCTCGGGATATTCGAAGCGATAAACGCTAAAGAGTTCCCCGCCAGGCACCACACGATGTTTGTTGCCAATAGATGGTGCAAGGGTGAGGGGTCATTTACACAAAAGATACGTATTATCAGCGCAAAAGACAAGGGCCTTGTATTTCAAACCGAAGATCAGCCTTTTCAATTGATTGATATAGATACGCATCACACTATAATCTCAAAGTTTAATAACATGTTATTTCCGAGTCCGGGTAAATATTGGGTCGAGGTATTTTTAAATAACGAACTTATTTTGAACTATCCGATAATGTTGAAGCAGATGGAGATAAAAAATAATGAATCGAATAGATAAAAAATTCAAAGAGTTAAAAAAGGGTAAGAAGAAAGCTTTCATAGCTTATGTGACAGCCGGCGACCCGAATCTTTCGGCGACAAAGAGCATAGTTTTAGCGCTTGAGGGCGCGGGTGTGGATATAATCGAACTTGGCATACCGTTTTCGGATCCGCTCGCGGATGGCCCGACGATACAGGCGGCTTCGCACAGAGCGCTTCTTAAGGGCGCGACCTTGAGAAAGATATTCTCGCTGGTTGGTATATTGAGAAAAGCCACTGATATACCGATAGTATTTATGACATACTATAATCCCGTATTGAGATATGGTATTGAGCATTTTGTCAAAAGCTGCAAAAAAGCGGGTGTCGACGGGGTTATAATACCGGACTTACCTTTTGAAGAGGCGAGAGATTTAACGGCATTTTCAAAAATAGCCGGAATAGCCACTATATTTTTGGCAGCGCCTACATCTACCAGGGCAAGGATTGGCGGTATCGCGAAGAACTCATCCGGGTTCGTATATTATGTCTCGCTGACAGGCGTTACCGGCGCGAGGAGCAGGCTGCCTGCCGAAGTTACCTCAAAAGTAAAGCTGATAAAATCTGTCACCAAAAAACCGGTTGCTGTAGGATTTGGCGTATCTACTGTCCGGCAGGCTCGCGAAGTTTCGAAATTTTCCGACGGCGTTATTGTAGGAAGCGCGATTGTAAAGATAATCGAGAATAATCAAAAAAATAATAAGGCACTGCTATCAAAAGTATCAAGTTTTGCAAAAACTTTAGCAAAGGCGATCCATAATGCGTAAGCGAACCCCGATACCCGGTTCTCGGTCTGCGAGTTCAGTTTACGCGGTGATTCTTGTAGGCGGCATAGGCAAACGTCTTCAGCCGCTATCAAGGCCTTCCAGGCCAAAGCCGTTTTTGTCGATAACAAAAGATAATAAGACTATATTCCGTAAAACCGTAGACAGGATAAATAAGATAATACCTGTGGAAAATATAGCTGTTGTCGCCAATAGATCGCAGGCAGGAATGGTAAAAAAGAATTTTCGCAGGATAGCCAGGGAAAATCTTTTCCTTGAAAAAGCGTCGCGCAATACAGCGCCCGCCATAGCCCTTGCCGCGTTGAATCTTAAGAAAAGGGACCCAGGCGCTATCATGGTTATTTTGCCCGCGGATCACTATATAGGTAACCAAAAAATATATTCCGATACCATAAAGAAGGGCATAGATTTTGTAGCAAAAAACCCCAAGGCCATGGTTACCATAGGATTAAAACCGTATTTTCCGGCAACCGGATACGGATATATAAAGGTGCAGAAGGCGGGTAGCAGGGGCGGGGTGTTAAAGGTGGAAAAATTTGTGGAGAAACCGGATCTTAATACGGCCGTCTCGTTTATTAAAGATAAAAATTACCTGTGGAATACCGGCACATTCATATTTAAGGCGGCAACTTTTCTGGGAGCTATACGCAGGCTTGCCGCGGATATATACGGCGGGTTGAAGGATATCCGCAAGATAGAGCAGAGGTATGAAAGATTGCCGAATATATCCGTAGATTACGCGGTAATGGAAAAAGCTTACGAAATTTACTGCATAAAAGGGTCTTATTTCTGGGAAGACATAGGAAGCTTCGACAGTTTGAAAAAAATTCTTAAGATAGAAGGAAGGCGCTTTATCGAAAAAGACGGTAAAGTGACAAAGATTTTATGAGAATAATGGGCCTTGATTTCGGGACGAAGCGCATAGGGGTAGCGTTGAGCGATGAACTATTTTTGACGGCGCAAGGGATCAACACCATTCAGCGCAAGGAATTAAAAAGCGACCTGGAAGAGATATCAAAAATCGCGCGGGAAAATAATGTGCAGGAGATAGTGACCGGGTTGCCTCTTAACATGAACGGTACTTACAGCGCGAAGACCAAAGAGGTTGTGGAATTTATAGACGAGCTTTCAAAAGTCGTTACAGTGCCTGTCAGGACGTGGGATGAGAGATTGACGAGCATGCAGGCCGAAAGAGTGCTTCTTGAAGCTGATGTCAGTCGCGCGAAACGTAAAAAGGTTACCGACAAGCTTGCGGCTCAGATAATTTTACAAAGTTATCTGGACTCAAGAGGGAAAGGTTAAAATTAATGCGGGAATTAATCAGAAAGATGGATAATGGGCTTAGCGTGGCAGCCAAAGAGATGCCTCATATGGAGAGTGTATCTTTTGGCATATGGATACGCACAGGGGTGAGGTGCGAAAATAATGTAAATAATGGCATAAGCCATTTATTGGAACATCTTTTATTTAAAGGCACCAAGACCAGGGACATGAAGGAGATAAAGGAGCAAATAGAGGGCCGTGGCGGCAGTTTTAACGGATTTACCTCCGAAGAATTTACATGCTACCTGGTGAAGCTTCTCGCCAAGGACGCCGAGCTTGGTGTGGATATACTAAGCGATATGGTGCTGAATCCACGCTTAGACGAAAACGAGGTTGAGAAAGAGAAGGGCGTTGTAATAGAAGAGATCAATATGTATAAGGACATTCCCGCCCAGCACGTACATGAGATCCTCACCGAAATGTTATGGCCCAAGCAACCGCTGGGGCTGCCTTTGGCCGGCAGCGCGGAATCTGTGACTTCTATAAAGAGAGAAGATATAGTTTCCTATAAAGAGACTTACTATAATCCTAATAACATGCTTCTGATAGGGACGGGCAGGGTCAACGAGGCGGATCTATCGGCCCTTGCAAGTAAATATCTATCAAGGGTATCTCCAAAAAATATACCAAATTTTGATAAAGCAAAAAAAGATCAGAAGGCGCCATTCCTAAGCCTTAATTTCAAGGAGACAGAACAGACGCATGTGGCCATAGGATTTCATGCGCCCGACCGGTTCAGTCCCGATAAGTACGCGGCGAGCATACTCAATATAATAATGGGAGCTAATATGTCATCGCGTCTCTTTCATATAGTAAGGGACGAGATGGCACTGTGTTACGAGATATCATCAAGCATGCGAAGATATGAAGATACGGGCGCTTTTGTCATAGGCGCCGGACTCGAAGAGAAGAAGCTTATAAAGGCTCTCGAGGTTATATTCAGGGAGCTGGATAGCATAAGGAAAGAGCCCGTGAAGAGTGAGGAGCTTGAAAGAGCCAAGGAGTTTTATAAAGGACAGCTTTTATTTACTATGGAAGATACAATGAGCCTGATGTTATGGCTTGGTGAAAAAGCTATAGCTAAAGAAAAGGAATTTGATCCAAAGAGTATAATAAAAAAGATAGAATCTGTTACCCGGGATGATCTAATGCGTGTGGCATCGGATATCTTTAAGGACGACAGCCTTAATATGGCGGTAATTGGTCCGGTAAAAGATGAAAAAAGATTGAAAGAGGCTCTGCATATATAATGAAGGGCTCTATTAAGTTATTTAAATTATTCGGCATATCGATAAATATACACGTAACATTTTTACTGCTTCTGGTATTTTTTCTGTCGGGCGGAATAAAATGGCTTGTGTTATTATTGGGAGTATTCTGTTTTGTCACTCTTCATGAGATATGCCACTCGCTTGTGGCAAAGTCTTACGGCATAGAGGTGCGCGAGATAACGCTGCTGCCCATAGGCGGCGTCGCTTCAATGTCGTCGATGCCCGAAAAGCCCAGCCAGGAATTTTTTATTTCAATAGCCGGGCCGCTCTTCAACCTGATGGTTGTAGCTGTATTCTATATTCCGCTGAAAAAGTTTTTGGGCGCGGAAGTGCTCTTTTATCGGCCTTTTTCCACAGCTACATGGCCGCTTACTTTGGCCTATCTGTATTGGATAAACCTCATCTTAGCGCTATTTAATCTGATACCGGCCTTTCCTATGGACGGCGGAAGGGTCTTAAGATCACTCCTTGCCCAAAAGATGGGCTATCAGAAAGCTACGAAATTGGCGGTCAACCTGGGCCATATATTCGCGCTCGGATTTGCCTACTTCGGTATAGTGGGCTTCAACATAATACTGATAGCGATAGCTATATTCATCTATATAGCGGCTTCCAATGAAGGACTCCAGGTTGATTTAAAAGAAACCTTGAAAAGATTCAAGGTTAAGGATATACTATCTGCCGATTTTTTCACATTGAATATCGATACAACACTTGCCAAGGTGATGGAACTGGTTCTCCATTCTCATCAGGAGGACTTTCCTGTAACCCATAAGGCTGATACAGTGGGTTTTGTGACCAGGAATGATGTCCTGGCCGGTATTCACAGCCTGGGCGCGGACGCTACCGTAGGGGAAATAATGAGAAAAGATTTTCCAAAGATCGCGGATACAGACTCTTTGGTCCAGGCGCAGAAGATGATGGAGGAGAGCGGTTTGCGGGCAATACCCGTAACCAAGGGCGGCAAGATAATAGGTATAGTTACTATCGAAGATATAGGCAGGGTTTACAGCATCGCTTCACAAAGAAATAAATAAATAAAAGAAAGGTTAAAGATGGTTAAGACCATTATAGCGCCAAGCATATTATCAGCCGATTTTTCCGTTCTTGGCCAGGAGATAAAGAAAGTCGAAGCCGGCGGCGCGGACTGGATACATGTCGATGTTATGGACGGACACTTCGTGCCCAATATAACGATAGGCCCTCTGGTCGTAAAATCGATAAGACCCGTTACAAAGCTTCCGCTTGATGTGCATCTTATGATAAAAAATCCTGAAAAATACATAGAAAGCTTTGTGAAGGCCGGCAGTGATATAATAACGTTTCATTCGGAGGTGGAAGAAGATCCGAGAGAGATTATAAAACTTATAAGGTATTACAAGAAGAAGGCCGGTATATCGATAAAACCAAAGACTGAAATTAAAAAGATAGAGCACCTTCTTTCCATGGTCGACATGGTATTGATAATGACAGTTGAGCCCGGATTCGGCGGGCAGGATTTTATGTTTGACTGCCTTGATAAGATAAGCCAATTGCGCAAAATTTTCAAAAAGGATATAGAAGTTGATGGTGGTATAAATGATATGACCGCGCGCGATTGTATGGCCAGCGGTGCGAACGCGCTGGTCGCGGGCAGCTATATCTTCGGCGCAAAGGATTACGCGCTGGCGATAAAGAAATTGAGAGGATAAGGAGCTTTTGTGTCTATAATAAAATTTGGTACTGACGGTTGGAGAGCGGTAATAAGCGAGAATTTTACTTTCGATAATGTCAAGAAGGTGGCCCAGGCAATGGCAGATTATATATTGAGCCAGAAAGAAGTTCTTAAAGGGCGTGAATTTAAAGCGGTGGTAGGCTATGATACGAGATTTTTATCATATAAATACGCGGAGATCTCGGCGTGCATCATAGCATCTAACGGCATACCGGTTATACTCGCCGATAAGGCCAGCCCCACACCTTCTGTAAGCTATGCCATAAAAGACAAGAATCTTGTCGGGGGTATAGTAATAACGGCAAGCCACAACCCCGCAAGATATAATGGGATGAAGTATAAGGCCCATTATTCCGGTTCCGCAGGCCCTGAAATAACCAAAAAGATAGAAAGCCTTATAGGCATAAATGATGTTAAATTCAGGCCACTGAAAGAGCTTAAAGAAGAAGGCATATTAACCGTTGAAGATATCGTTTCGAGGCACCTCGCTTTTATCAAAAAATATGTTAATCTAAAAATTATCAAAGCGAGCCGCATGAAGGTTTTAGTTGATTCTATGTATGGGGTCGGGGATAACTACATAGCGGATCTTTTGAAGGGCGGCAAGATAAAAGTGGATACTATACATGAAGATGCTAATCCCGGATTCGGTAATATAAATCCTGAACCGATAATGCCCAACTTAAAAGAGCTTGCCGATATGACCAAAAAATATAAATATTCCGTAGGTCTGGCTACGGATGGGGATGCCGATAGGCTCGGGGTAACATTGCCCAATGGAAAACTTCTTACCGGCCACAAGGTTATGACGCTTCTATTGCTGCACCTCTTGGAGGATAAAAAGATTAAGGGCGATGTGATTCAGACCATCTGCGGGACAGCGCTTATAGAAAAGATATGTAAAAAATATGGCCTGAAGATGCACGAGACCCATGTAGGGTTCAAGTACATATGCGACATAATGCAGAAGGAAGATGTTCTGATCGGAGGCGAAGAGACCGGCGGGGTAGCGTTCAAAGGATATATACCTGAACGCGACGGTATATTGTCGGGCCTTCTCATACTTGAGATGATGGCCACAAGGCGCAAGAAGCTGGAAGATATCATAAAGAGCGTCGACAAAGAATACGGCACATATGAATACAGGCGACTTGATATGAGGGTGCCCGACGACAAAAAGAACATGTTGATGGATTACCTCAAACAGAATACCCTTAAAAAAGTACTCGACATGGATGTGGTCGAGGTTAAAAATTACGATGGATATAAATTCATTTGTAAAGACCGCTCATGGTTTATGCTGCGGCTTTCAGGCACCGAACCCATAGTAAGAGTATACGCGGAAGCGCCGAATGAGAAGACGGCATTGGCAATATTGGAATTTGGAAGAAAGTTAGTCAACGCTCTATAAAAATGGATAAATCATTAATAAGAAATTTTTCTATAATAGCCCATATAGACCATGGCAAGTCCACGCTTGCCGACAGGATATTGCAGGTGACGGGCGCTATAAGCGAGCGCGAATTTCACGATCAGATGCTTGATGATATGGATCTTGAGAGGGAGCGCGGCATTACCATTAAAGCTAGCGCTGTACGCCTGAATTACAAGGCAAGGGACGGCGTTTCGTATGAACTGAATCTTATAGACACTCCGGGCCATGTCGATTTTACCTATGAGGTTTCTAAATCTATCGGCGCGTGTGAAGGCGCCCTTTTAGTGGTAGACGCTGCCCAGGGTATAGAAGCCCAGACAGTGGCCAATCTTTATCTGGCCATGGAGCACAATCTTGTGATAATCCCTGTTATAAACAAGATAGACCTGGCCAACGCCGAAATAGAAAAAGTAAAACATGAGATATCCGACATACTTGGATTGGATAAGAACGATATTTTATTGGCAAGCGCTAAGGTCGGGACCGGCATAACAGAAATTCTCGAAGCCGTTGTAGAGAGAATACCCGCGCCCAGGGGTGATGCGGCAAATCCGTTGCAGGCGCTTGTCTTCGATTCAAAATATGACGCATATAAAGGCGTTATCATACTCGTAAGGTTAATGAATGGAGCTCTAAAAAAAGGCACGCGCGTGATGATGATGGCAAGCGGTAACTCGTATGACGTTTTAGAAGTAGGCGTCTTTAAGCCCGGAGCCCAACAGATTGGTAACCTGGAATGTGGAGAAGTAGGATATATCGCATGCAATATAAGAGACGCCAAAGAGGTTTCGGTAGGAGATACTATTACAGACGCGGACAATCCGGCATTATCGGCTCTTCCTGGATATAAGAAAGTAAGGCCGATGGTCTTCAGCGGCACCTATCCGGCGAATAGCGCGGATTTCCCCGCGCTTAAAGACGCCATAGAGAAGATGCGGCTTTCCGACGCATCTTTCGTATACGAACCGGAGAAGTCCGCCTCGCTTGGCATGGGTTTTAGATGCGGCTTTTTAGGCCTTCTTCACATGGAGATAATACAGGAGAGACTGGAAAGGGAATACGACCTGAACCTTGTTATAACAACGCCCAGCGTTATCTATAAGATAACAAAGAATAACGGTGAAGTGGTGGAAGTAGACAATCCTATGAAGTTGCCCAATCCTGGCGAAATACAATCTATAGAAGAGCCGTATGTAAAGGCATACATGATAATACCGAAAGAGTATATGGGCAATGTGCTTGAACTTTCGGAGTCGAAACGCGGAGTGTATGTCTCTACGCAGTACCTGGATGAGTCAAGGACGCAGATAGTATATGATATTCCATTAGCTGAAGTAATAATAGATTTTTATGACAAAATAAAATCTGTTACCAAGGGCTATGGCTCGCTTGATTACGAGCTGTTGGATTACAGGCCCACGAATATAGCGAAATTGGATATACTTATAAATGGGGAAGTGTGTGACGCTCTCTCGTCGATCGTATTCAAGGACAAAGCTTATGCCAAGGGCAAGGCGGTCATAGAGAAGTTGAAGGAAAATATTCCGCGCCACTTATTTCAGATAATACTGCAGGCCGCTATAGGCGGACAGATTATAGCCAGGGAGACTATAAAATCGGTTGGGAAAAATGTTACCGCAAAATGTTATGGCGGTGATATAACAAGAAAGAGAAAGCTTTGGGAAAAACAGAAGGAAGGCAAAAAGCGCATGAAGCAGTTTGGCAAGATAGAGATACCGCAGGAAGCGTTTTTGGCCGCGCTGAAAACATCATAGTTAATTCCTGCGAAGCCCTACCGGCTATTTAGAGCCAAAGGGCGAAGCAGAAAAAGGAAAGGCATAATGGTTAAAGAAAAGATCAAATCTGAAATAAGGGAATGGACCGAATCGATAATAATCGCGCTGATATTGGCGCTTCTGATAAGGACGTTCGTCGTGCAGGCTTTTAAGATACCATCAGGATCGATGATACCTACATTTGAGATAGGAGACAGGATATTTGTTAATAAATTTCTGTATGGCGCGCGCATACCTTTTACGAATATAAGGCTTCCGTCGGTAAGGGGGCCGCAAAGAGGCGATATCATAGTTTTTGTTTCGCCTGAAGCGCCGAAAAGAGATTTTGTAAAAAGGCTTATAGCTACCGCAGGAGAAAAGGTCGAGGTAAAGAATGGCAATATTTATATAGACGGCAAGGATACCGATATTCCCGCTTCCATACGCTCAAACTATTATTACAACAGAGGAGATTACGCGAAAGAGGGTGAAGCGATAACCGTTCCAAAGGATTCTCTCTTTGTATTGGGTGATAACAGCGCGAATTCAAGAGATTCACGCTACTGGGGATTTGTGCCGAAAAATAACCTTATCGGCAAAGCCATGTGTATTTATTGGCCCATAAAAAGGATCCGCGCTATAAAATGATGAATCTTGCGAATAAGATAACGATAAGCAGGATAATACTAACACCGCTTTTTATAACAGCGATAGTTTATTCCAGGACGGACATCGCGCTGGTCTTCTTCATACTGGCGGTAATTTCCGACGGACTGGATGGTTTCATAGCCAGGACGCGCAATGAAAAAACTATCCTGGGCACGATACTCGATCCCGTAGCCGACAAGGTACTATTGATAAGCGCGTTCATATGCCTCGCGATAGTAAGTAATATCCCGGCCAATCTAAGGCTTCCCGCTTATGTGCCCATAATAGTGATCTCACGCGACGCTATAATAGTATTGGGCTCGATAATGATACATGTCGTTAAAGGTAATATCAAAATCGAGCCGAGCTTTTGGGGCAAATTCACAACTTTTTTTCAGATGATGACGATAGTGAGTATACTGGTAAGATTTAACTATTCGGAAATAGTGTGGGACATAGCTACGGTGCTCACTGTAATATCCGGAGTGGACTATATGATCAAAGGCAGCCGCGTCTTAAGTGAGAATAATTTAAACAAGCAGGGGGAGCATAAAAGATGATATCGGTTTTAGTTTTTTTAGCGGCGATCTTATCGGCCTATCTGATAGGTTCTATGCCGACAGGGTTCTTAATGACCAAGATATTCAAGGGTGTGGATATAAGAGGCGTAGGTTCGAAAAATGTCGGAGCCACCAATGTGTATCGTACCGCGGGAAAGCTGCCAGGCTTCTTGACACTTTTTATAGATATAGCTAAAGGCATATTGGTCGTTACGGTAGTGGCCCAGTTTTATTACGTGCTTCTTCAGGACCTGGATTATATATTTTTCAGAACGCTCTTGGGATTGATAGCAATATTCGGCCACATATGGAGCGTCTTCTTGAAATTCAAAGGAGGCAAGGGAGTTGCTACCACAATAGGAGTCACTGGAATAATTGCGCCGATCCCGCTTCTATTATCACTGGTGGTATGGCTTGCGGTATTTATTCCAACAAAGTATGTGTCGCTTGGCTCAATACTTTTTGGAATATCCCTTCCGATATTTTCCGCTCTATTAAACGAGCCATTTTATGTATCTATATTTTGCGTAATAATTTGTCTTATCAACACTTATAAACACAGAGAGAATATAGCCAGATTGTTAAAAGGGGCGGAGAATAAGACCATCCTTTCTAAGAAATGTCCAATTTCCCCGTCGAGGGCACTAGACTAAAGACACCACGGCCATAGCAAAAAGACAATTTTTTCGCGAAGAGCCTAATATTTTATCTCTATGACATTCTGCCGTTCACGTATATCAAAGAACGCGTGCCCCGGGCGCTTATAGCCTCCCTCTTTAAGCTTGTACCCCGAATGCGCTCGTCTGAAGTTATAATATCTCATAAAAGCTTCCAGGTCTTTGTTAAGCTCTTCTAAGGACGTATATTGCTTATCAAGCCGGCACAAGTAGAAGTCCTGCCATATGGTTTGATTTAAGCGTTCGGCATAGCCATTGGTCCAGGGATGTGCCACTTTGGTCACAGAGTGCCTTATACTCTGTAATCGAAGAGCTTGAGTAAAGAAGCTTTCAGTATCTTTGAAGCGCGCATTATAGAACTCAGATCCCTGATCAGTTAATACTCGTCTAATCTTACCCGAAGGAGAGCATCTGACTACATGGTTGACCATAAAGTCGATAGAGTTCTCCGCCGTCTTTTCGCCATACACCTTCGCCCAGCCGTAGCTGGAATACGTGTCACAGGCCGTATATTGCCATATTTTGCCTAGATTAGCGACGGAAGCAGTGAATGTGTCAACGCTTACCAGTTCACCCGCTGAATGGCTTTCTACGTGCCTATGCTTGGCAAGGAGAAGAGAATGCTCCTTTTTGGTGAGAGTAGGCCTACCTTGAGCTTCAGCCCAGAGCCTGCGCTTCATCCTGGTATTAAGACCTTCTTTTTTTAAGAAGTTCCAAATAGCACCATGCGATACCCCGATAGCTGGATCAGCCGCTATCATTTGAGGACCGTGTGTAGGATTATAATAGACATAATTTAGTATCCTTAATCTTTGTTCCCATCCAATAGCATGAGGCCGGTTATCAACCTTCCTTACGCGGTCTCTCAAGCCTTCGTATCCTTCAAGCATAAATCTCATTCTCAATTTATAGAACCATCTTTTGCTGACTCGATATTTATAACATATCTCACGCCAGGGAATAGCCCTGTACTTCCAATCATCAATCATATTCTTGCGCAACTCAAACACCCTCTCTCTATCTCTCATAATATACCTCATCTTTCCACCTCCATAATTTACCTTAAAAACAAACAAAAAACAAAAAGAGAATAAAAACTTTGTGCACACATATCGTGGATAATTCATGTTTGTTAAGTAACAAAAAAGATGGAAATATAGGATTGACATGCCTATGAGGCGTGATATACTATCATCAATAAATTTCTAGGGCCTCCGATTTTTGAAACACACTCGGGGGAGTTCGAGGGTCTTTAGAAAGCAGTTAGATTATTTATTACACAAAGACCAGATAGCCTAGAATAGTTTGCTTGGCAATCTGGTATTTTTATTGCCGAATGGTTAAAAGAACAAAATGAAAGAAAGTTAACTATCACAATTGAACACACAAATAAAACCGCATAGAAAATTTCCTCTTGCTATCAGAGTAATAGCTGCTATCCTGATTGCCGCTTTCTTTGCACAGGACATCGTATGGGCAAACCCGGATTGCCTTCAGATCCAGCTTCGCGCCAAACAAGATAATTTCAAGCCTTCATTCTATTCGCAATGTTTATTGAGAAGCACAGACCTGATGGCTATTTCGCGCGCCTTAGAATTGTTAGGCGCAGAATATCAAGAAAAGGTTAATGCTAAATTTGGAAGTAACGAGATGGCTTTTGCTTATGCGGAAGTTTTTAATACCGCGAAGGGCGTATTACGCGATTTTGATAATAAGAAGATACTCGAGGTGGGTCCGGGATACGGTATTTTCATGCACACCATGAAGAAATTTTCCGAAGAGACAGGAGTGAGATTAGAATTGACGGGCCTTGAGAAAGATGAGGCGAAGGCAAAATACGCGAGGGATGAAGGCAAGTTAAACGTAATAACCGGTGATATTACCAAAGCTCCGGAGCAGTTGAAAAATGAGCAATTTGATGCTGTTGTAGTGCGATGGCCTTACTTTGAAATATGGGGACAGAAATATATATTGGACTACATCAAAGGTTGCTATGAGATGACCCGTCCGGGCGGGGTGTGTATCATAGATACAAATGTGCATTATCTGGCTGCTCGAGCATATAGCCTTGAGCGTATCTGCTTCGATGCTGGTTTTGATGTTGAAGGTAAAAAATCCTATACTGATAGCAAATTTTTAATTCTTCGAAAACCGCAATCCGGGAGGAAGAGAATACACCCGGTTTTGAGAGTTTTGATAAGTGGTATTGTTTCGAGTGTTCAAAGGGCGGCAGAAAAATCGGGAAAGAAAAAATATGGAATGATCGATATCAGCGAAATTAACGACGCTGATTCATTGTCAGATTACATTGATAAGCTGGAGAAAAAGTCCGGGTACGGGCAGCTTTTAGATGCAACGCGGCAAGAGAAAGAATTCCTAAAGCCGTTATTCGATCTATTATTTAAAAAACTTGAAAGCGATTTTGAGGATTCTGGCGATTTTGTGGCGTTATGTAAACAAGTGCTGAAGAACAGTGACGCCTATGACCTGCGGGCAAGGCTGAATAATGAAGATGCTGCTTTATTCAACGAATTCAGAAAGTTAAAGCGCAAAGATAAGGATATCCCCGTAGGGCTTTACGGCCTGCTATTATTCTACCTGACCGCCAATCCAAAACCTTATTTCCGTCATCTTTATAAAGAGATAATGAAGGCGCGGCCGATAACAGAGCTTGCTTTGGGCAGGAAAGGTATATCGTTTCGTACACGCGGTGACAGTATAGTTCATCTTTATCCTATGAATCTTTTGCATGAGGGGCCCGACGCCGTTTACAGGAAGTCATTGAATGCAATGGTCGGAGAAAAAGAACCTCATGATGTGAGGGGTAAGCCCGACGCAAATGATCTGAAGATTAAACGCGCGGTAGAGATCGGGAGAAGACATGTCGCAACATATAGGCGCTATAGCTCCGAAGAAAGGGAAGCGCTTGAAAAAAGGATAGCTAATTTCGAAAAGAAAGCCACGGTTCTTGAATTAAGAGATATGAAGACATTTCTTCTTTTCTCTGAGCCGGGACTTAACATAGTAAGGCCAATTCATGCGGGCAGAACCAGGAGCGCCCACTATCTTTCGAAGCGCCTTATAGATACTCTTAAAAAAGACGATGACGAAGATATGAAATTACTCTGGATCCTGCTTAATTTTAGCCAGGGGGTCGTTGATACATATGAGCAGATGATGAAAGAAGAAGGCAGTCCACAGGATATTCAAAAGAAGCTCTCCGGGCTTAATGAGCGGTTTTTCGAATTGGAAGACACTCATTTGCTGCCCCCGGAAAAACTGAAGGAAAAGCTTGCCGCGTTGATGGAGGAGGATACCCTTATCAAGTATAAAGATGTCTTTGTGGCAGCGGAAAACGAGGAAAAAGAGGTTGATGTTCTCATGCAAGCCACGCACAATGTCAGGGACAGACTGGCTATTGAAGAAATGGAATTTGCAGCAAGTCTGCTTCGAGTACTACTTGTTAAACAGTCTGAAAACGCGATAATGATGTGCCGTCATCTGCTATATAGGTATGAAGGGCTGGGCCTGCATTCGGAAGCGGACAGGGCGTATAGAAATTTAGATTATCTCGTATCCACACTTCAAGCTTATGATTATGGGCGTCTGCCTTTTGAATTTCAGGAAGAACTGATATTTACCGCTCTCGCTTTTGAACGATGGGATGAGGTTAAGAATGAGTTAAAGACACTTTTAACGGGCAAAGGATATACGAGAAATGTGAGAGTGGCAGAATTGGAAATATTAAAAAATGATATTATTACCGCCGACTTTATAAGTAAGCTTATGCATGCGCTGCACGCCCAAAAAGCCGCGGCTACTCCGGAAAAGTTGCCTATTGTAGAAGATGCTGAAAAGTTTGCGATAAAGCTGTTAAGCGATTATTCTAAGAACGGGTTTAGCGCCCTAAAGGAGCAGGATATTGACCCGGATTATGATACGCCGCCTGGCCCGATGCCTGCCAGGGGTCAATATAAAGGCAATAAGGGTAAAGAGCTTAAGGATATCAGCGCGGGAGTCTGCATTCTTACCTCCCTTTGCGCGATCGATTACCGGATCGCTTTGATAGCCGGCGCAGCGCTGGTCGTGATAGGCGTCCTTGGATTCATCGATAGTGTTGCCGGATCACCAGACCATATTTTGAAAGCTATCAGAAATACCCCCACGTTTGAATTTCCGTTTAACGGCAAGGTCTTCATGGACTATAAACGGGAAGCCGAATTTGATAAAAACAGTCAGCTAAGAGTGGTTCTTGCGAAAGGCCTGCTCGAGACGGATATTTTTAATAAAATGCAGGCACTGATTAGAGCGGTTAAAGGCAGCGATAAGCAGGTTGAAATAATGATACCACTGGGCGCGGTCAATTGGATCTATCGAAGCATCGTTGATCCAATTAAGCATTTCTTTAATTCGACGTCATGGGACGGTATTTATGTCGACACGTTGCGAAAGGCGGGTGTGAATTATCGTATATATAATCCCGATGGAAGTTTGAAATGTCAGGGTATCCTTAATAATTCCGGTAAATTTCAGGTAGTGATAAGGCTGTTCGATTCAAAAAATAATTTCCTGTGGTATGTTAAAAAATCCCATTCATTTCAGGTGGGCCTGTCCGGCCCATTACCGGCTCCGACCTCTATAAAAAATTTACCCTGGGGCGGCGAATGGTATGAATTTAAGAATGGGGAAGGCAATAGGCGCGCCGAATTTACCATGATTAGTTCTGCCGGTAAATGGGTGCCTTTGTACAATAAAGAATATGGCCAGCTGATAGTGGTTCATGTGGATTTGGAAAAAGGCTCAGAGGACGCCAAAGAAGATTTTTTTGTTATACGCCCGGACACATCGTCATCGTCATTGCTTATCGATAAGCAAGTCGGTAAGCTCGGCCTGGCGCAAGAGCACATATTCTACTTTTTAAATCGGAATTCTGTGCCTGTACCTATGAGACTTGCCTTCCCCGAATCTGTAGAAAATCCCATTACAGCGATGCAAGTTATAGGACTTGTTAAATCCGCGGTTGGTGCCGAAAAAATAATCCGCACTGATGGCGCGCATGTTTATAAAAAATCGCAAAGTGTTTGGGCACTTGAACCCGACTTTACAGATGCAGATTACAAGAAAGCGATAGCTAAACCTTTTATCCTGCCTGCCGGGAAAAAATACGAACCAAGGGTTTTTACTATGCATAAGTCAAGTGCGTCATTACCGGATTTTCTTATATGCGATCCCGGTAGCGAAGATATTGTCATAATCGAGATCGGAAGGCATGCAGTCTTATCGACTGCCAGGAAGATGCTAAATGGTTTGAGAGCGTTAAAGCTGGTAGGGCCGAAGATTTTGGGCGCTCGTAGTGGCATGCCTAAGACCGCTACCTTTTATTCGGAGGAAATAATTCATGGAGAAGATCCCGTGGATTATAAAATTGACGGCAAGCAGAATACGGCTATGAAAAGCGCGGTCAATACGTTGATAGAGACATCGCGTTTCGAACGGTCGCGTATTAAAAAAGGATATACACGGGATTTTGTGGCGAAGGCGCAGGGGATCGTTAATCTTGTAGAGGAATCTCACCAATATAGGAAAGACGCCATACCCTTGCCGGCCAATATCAACGTTAGGACAACATTCAGATTGTATAGTGACGACATTTCCTGTTTTGATGTTGTTTTGAAGTTTGCTAAACAAAAAGGTGGAAGGTACTACCTCAATAAGAACGGTATACAAATTTTAGCGAAGTCCATTACATTGCAGGAACTTTTTGGCGCGGCAAATCAGCGCCCAAGACCAGCATTGTCTTCACCAGGCAAGCCTTTCCTGGGTGCTTTCCAGAATACAGCCATTCCGACCCTTGGGGTTTTGAAACAAAAAGATTTTAATGAAATTGCTTCTGTTTCCAGAGAGAGCCTCGCGGACATGCTGGCATTTTTGAAGACTATAGAGTTTGCCACTGATGAAGGGATTGCCCACTTGTTGGATTCCGTTTTTACGCAGGGTCCGCCTGAATATGTAAAAAAGATGAAGGATACATTTTTCTACATGTTTATTCTTGCCAGAAGTAATTCCGCCTTCAAAGAGTTATTATTGCGATCACTCCAATCTTCAAATCTTGATCTAAAAGAAATAAAATTCGCGCTATCGGATGCCCTTCCGATAAATTCCGCCAGATACTTTGATGCCAATGCAAATACAGCAATAATCGTTTTAAACCGCGGATTCTTTGATATGGACGAACACATTTACATGACCTCCCCGGAATTTAGTTCGGCTGTTTATCATATCCGAGCAGAAAGGATTATGCATGAATTAGCGCATAGCAACCTTCCTGATATGGTTCCAGGCGATTATAAACCCTCCGAAGAAGAACAAATAATTCAGAGCTTGGACAGGCCCCTGAAAATCGTTACGGATGAAATTGGCATGCAGGATAAGATAAAAAAGTTGAGGAGAGTATATCCCAAAGCAAAGGAAGCAATGCAGCATTCCGGACATATTTTTGATGCGGCGTTCAGATATAACCAGCAATCAGAGCCTTCGCTTCTTGCCAAAAGGATCAAGGTCTCTGAAATTCTATATCTTGGGGAAGATGCCGGACTTACAGATCTTACAGTTGACGTAGGGATGGAAGATCTGCCGGAAATATTATATATACTTGCCACTATAGTAAGGCCGTTTGATGCCTCTGGTGTCAAGGTGCAGCCTTCCGGTGCCGGGCCAGCTACTATTACAGTAATTGACCGCATAGGTAACGCCCTCACAGAATATCAGTTTAAAGCCGGTGCGGATGAGTATAAAAGGTTAATTGATAATATAAAATCACGGGTGGATGCCGCAGACGAGATAGTCAATAAACACCTTAATTTAACTCTTCATATAGCAGAAGGTGAGGGTGGAGAGGTAAAGATTGAAGGTGAGTCCCTGGCCAGCCGCTATCTTAGCACAATCAGCAACGGGGAAGATGACCCGGAAGAATTACGCGGTGCTAAAAAATTCGGGCCGGGAGCGGCAAGCAAGGATGACCCCGCGTTTTCTGCTGTAAAAAGCGCCTATCAGTATAAAGCAGAAATAGAAAATATACATGGTGGCCAGCAGCCGCTTACTATGCGTTTTTCTGAAGCAATGCGTGGAGGCGACTTGTATGTAGAGGGCATTACAGCGGTAAGGGATGGGCCCGGAACAGCCGCTATCGGGGATTTCAACTTTACAATACGTGCGGATAATACACTATGGCTTCCTACGTATCATCCCATAGGTTTAATAGGCTCGGAATCATGGATAAAAAACCATAATAAAGGTATTAGCCAGACATTTCTGCAATGGGTCAATGATTATGCGCTGGCCCACAATGTGAATAAAATTATTATTGAAACATATGAGTTGTACGATCTTCACGCGTTTAGAAGATCTTTTGTGGATACAGTCAGGATCGGGGGCAGGGTTTACGATATAAAAGAATGCGAGCAAGCCGGCATATTTGACAGAGTAACGGCCGGGAGATTGATAGCTTATGATACTGAAAGAGGGCAGAGACTTGGAAAGATAGAGCTCGAACATGTTAAAGGGCAGGGGCCATCCTACGGGGTGCTATATTCGGAGAGCGAAAAGCTGGCAGTCGGAGATTCTATATGTATAGATAAATGTATAATACATCTTAATGACAAGCCGGTCGCATTCATCGGGCAGGCAGCCGATGACATATCAGTGGTATTTTCAGGAGCACCTAAACCTTTACAGCAAAAAGAAGAGCCCGCTCTATTGCCAGGGCCGACCGTAAAAACAGCAAGAAAGATTATGCCTTCCCGTGCAAGCAGGACATTAGTAGAACGCGCAGTAATAGCCATCCGGAGCATGGGCCATGGAGAAGAAATATTTGACGTTAGGCAAGACGTATTTAGTTTTAAGGACAGGATATTGATGGTAGGTGATGATGCTTGTAAGTTTGTCAATATATACAAAAAAGTCAAACATGAATGCTCGAAAGAGTTATTCGGTGACTTAGATGCCCTACTGGAAGATGTTCTTGCTGTTTCGAATAATGGACCGGTGAGCATGAGTAAGGTAAAGCGGTGGATTTTTAGCTTAAGTAATATTTTGAAGCGCATCAAGATTAATAGGGCCAGGCTGAAATATATCCAAAATGAGCTAAGCTCGTATTTTGAAACGTATGAATCCGAGATGAATGTTCGCTTCAATACGCTCGATGACGTGGCGAAGCAATTAGATGCAGATATGTCAGATTTGGAGAAAAGAAAAGAATCTGCTAAAGCGAAAAAAGAGGACAAGCTCATTGAAGAGTTGATTGGTCTTCAATGGCATATTCAAGCCGAACGCGCAGAAGTGCAAAAGCAGTTAGATGCTATGGTTGGCATTTATAGGAAAGAAACATCGAAAAAAGACGGCGACCTGTTACTTATCGACAGTCTTATATCGATGTTAACTACGGATATATTAAGATTAGAAAATAGGCTTAGATTTGCTAAAGGCGAACCGCGCGCCAAAAAAGTTAGTATCGTTTCGATCTTGAAAAGAATTACCGCGGCCGATAATGTTTACCTGGATGAAACGCGCCTTCCTGTACTAAAGGTCAGAGGCGAGGATCTCTCTATCCGGTCCGCGCTTAGTAATATTGTCATAAATGGGTGTCAGGCCGCAAGAGAGAAAGACGCACAAAAGGCCGGCGTAAAAGTTTCCTTGAGGCAGGATGGCAACTTCGCGGTGATAGAGATCGAAGATAACGGAAACGGGATTCCAGATGATAAACTCAAGTTCGACTCACGAACCGGAAGGCTAACGCTATATAATCTAAATAATACTACCAAAAAGCGCGGGACAGGCTTAGGAACGACAGAGGCATGGTATGTCCTGGTGGAGGATATGGGCGGGACTATCGATATTAAGACAAAGCCCGGCGAAGGAACGAAATTTACGATCCGCCTGCCCCTTGCTCCTACTTCTAATATCCAACCGATGGGGCCGGGCGCCGCTAATGCAGATAGCCCTGAATTTTCGAATAATGGGGATGATATTTTACTTATCCCTGCGAAAGTACGAATGAAAGGAATGGAAGGCAGGACATGCAGGATTTTTGTGCCGCTGGAGTACCGACAATACTTACCGGAGTCCTTCCATGTTGCGGCAGAGGGGAATATACAAGGTGGATACGTTGTGGCAGAGGATAAGAATACAATGAGTGTATATTCCGAAAAAGACTATCGAGAGAGGCTCAAAGAAATCGAAGGATCGAATGATTATACGCGTTTACAGTTATTTACAACGCGTTCTTTAGCTATTAAAAAATTGAATCCAAAAGGTGAATTTGCCATCCCATCCGCATTGCTGCATAGCCCCGCGGGTCTCGTAAATAGTTCCATAACATTAGCTATTTACTTGAACTGGGATCCTCAAAGCGCGGCTATTAAGGCAATGATTGAGGAGATGTCCGCGGTATTTGACGGGCATAAAATTAAAAACAAAAAATTATTAAGTGCTTTGATCGAGCCGGAAAAGCATCCGGGGCAAAGTAAGATATTGATCCACATGGGTAACTATTTCTTTAAAATGCTTCTTCTGGATTATATCGCTACTAACTATCCAAATCTGGATAATTCACGCCTTCACCAATTTATCAATAAAGCGCAGGCCATATCGGAGAGGGACGCCATATTCAAGAAGCATGAATCAATTTATAAAAGATATATTAAGTTGCGCCCCGCCGTCCATTATTTAAAATGGAATTTTATTGCCGCACTGCTCGGTAGCCTTATAGCCGATACCGGTGATGCCAAAAATGCTTTTTTGATCGGCAGGCATTTTTCAAAGGATTATTTTGATAGTTTTAAGGTGGGTAGAAGTATCCCTGTAGCAAAAGCACGAAAAAATGAAAACAGGCCTTTTGCTTATCGCAGGGATATCTCAAAGATCGCGCCCATCATAAGACCTTTTATAGATACATCCAAACCGTTACAGGAGATTTTGGAGACAGAGTTATCTCCTACAAATTCTGACAGAATAGGCTGCTCTGCATCAAGCTATACAAATGCCGCGCTGGGTGACGCTATCCTGGATTTTGTTGTGACAACTGAAACGTGGGAGAAGTTCGGTTTTAAAGAAAAGGTTATTTTTTATCAAAATGCTCACAGTAATCTGGTTAAAGGAGATTTTATCGGAAGTATTATGATGACGATATTGGGTAAGACGAAAGATGAATTAACCGCGGAAGACATTGAGCATGGGCAGAATCTTTTTGAGTCATTGGTGGCTATAGTCTACAAGTCAAACGGCGGACTCGAAGGCAATGGCCTGGCGAAGGCGCGCGAATTTGTTTTCAAAATGTTCATAGATCATGCCAAGCACCGGCAGGCAGAGACAAAGCCCGCAGAAGAACGCTCGAATAATATTGCGGTCCTGCACAAGCTTTTTCAGGAAGCTAATATATCTCAAGCCTCGCGAGTATTAATATCAGAGAATTTACTTATAAGTGACGGAAATACTAATGAGTTGGATGAAGCCAGGCTGGCCCTAAAGCCGTTACTGGGGAGCGGCAAGGTGGCGATATTAAAGCCTGATGAGATACGAAGACATGCCATAAACCGCAGAGAAGACAAGTCAAAATTAGCCATTGTATTGAGCCGCGAAGATTTTGAAAACAAAGCTATATGGAATGGTTCTGAAAAAGAGACTTCGCTTAAGGCGAGCCTTATTATCCTGGATGATAGGCTGACCGGCGCCAACTATCTCTATATAGAAGGGGTGATAGGGCTCGCGTACGCCCTTATGTCCAATAATAAACGGGCGATAAGCGCTTATTACCGGATATTGTCAGGCGCGGCCATAGATGATGCGGTATTAAAGCTTCTCGACGATGGCCGTGATAATACTGTGGCATTTGCATTGCGGGCCATATTGAAGTTCAAGCCTACAGAGAAGATGAGTGAAGAAGAATTTAATAGTTATAGAATAACGATCGAAAGCGCTCTCATAAATGCATAATCAACAAAAAATTACAAGAGACAGAAGGCAAAATTTAAGGCCCGGGCTAAATGGGGTGGGGGAAACTTCCCCCCGAGTAGTGACCCTCATCCCAACCCGGGCTTTTATAATAAAAATAATATCAGTGATGCTGATAGCGGCGTTTGCCGCGCAGGATGTGGCGTGGGCGAATCCGGAAGTTTTTGAGCATCGGGCTTCGACGACTACTCTGCAGATCCCGTCTTTCTTCAGCCCCATGGACGCGCGGACCGATAAGAATGTTCTCGAAATGACATTGCAATATATACTGAAGACGGTCGGCGATACAGAGCAGTTTAAATATCACCTTACGCCTAAAGTTGCCGGTGTAATGCTGGACTTCGAGTTTGATAAGGCGCGCAGAGAGGATGAGGACACGATAATCCCCTGCGGTGCCGCAAGCGACCGCTCAACCCGTCTATATGAGGCGGTTATAGGGTCCGATAATTCGATCAAAGAGTTGCGGCAAGCCAAAAAAGACAGAAGTGATAATGCTGCAGATAAAGGCAAAGTTAGCGCCGCGGTAAATCCAATTAAAGAGCTGCCAACCCCAAAGCCCGCAGAACCTTCTGTGAAAATCCCTACAAAAGCCGAGTTTTTTGACATCGTAAATGAAAGAGCCATGAATATTATTGCTCTTGCCGGAACTCATTTTATCGGCGGTAAAGCAATGGCACAGAGATCGCTCGATAAAATGATCCTGGATTTTAACAGAGAAACAAAGGCGGGGTATGTAAGTTCTTATGCGGTTGCCCTTACAAAAGTAGTTTTAGACAGGCACGGCGAAAAATTAAACTTTAACGCTATTATCAAACCTCTGGATGACAAGTTGCGCAAACATAAAGGGATATTTGTAAGAAAAAACTTACGAAAACACTTATTATGGGCCCTTGAATCCCAGGGTATTTTCGATTCGGATACCATAGAGCGGTTAAAGGCAGCCGCACAGGGAGGGGATTCCAGGATAAAATCTCTGAAAACTGTGCCTAACAAAACCCTTTCTTTCTTCAAGCGCTTCTGGCGCGATGAGCGGGGTGAATTATCATTGCCGCGGCTTATTACCAATCGCAGGAATCGCCACAATTTCGATCTTAAGGCAACGGTCAGCTATATCATTCCTTATTTTAAAGAACATAATAAGTTACCGGCCGAAACAGAACTTTCCAAAGCTCTTGGCCCTACTCAGCCGCTTTTTTCTAAACATATGCCAGAAATATTGGCTGAACTTGCGAGGCAAATTGAAGAGGAAGGATTTGACCCGGCTCTCCGCCAGGAGATAGGGAAAGCTATAAGCCTGCCTATACCACTCCAAAATGGCACGGATCCGGATATAAAGAACATGATAGGGCGTTTAATCGATACGATCATATCTTTGCCTATCAGGAGTGAGGCATGTCTGGATCTTCTTACGGCGGCCATTAAGTTATTTAAAATAAAATCACCCAACTATGCACAGATACTCAGTTTGATTATTCAGGCACAACATAATTCTCCGACAATGAGTCAGGTAGGCGCTGTATATACTAATCCGGAGATGGTGAGAACGATAAATCGTATCAACAGGTCTTTTGAAGGATTGAAGAGCATTGTGGCGCAGGCCGGAGGAATAAAACTTCCCCCTGCAATAGCAAGAGGGAAAAAAGAAAAAGAACTGATTGAAAAGGCTATCGCGGAGCTGGAAGCGCCTGATTCCACAAGCGCAGGACTAATCGGGAAGTATCGGGTTGTTTCGGATATTTCCTTTATCCCGCACAATGAAAAAGATGTCGACAATGGGCAGATTGTGTTTACAGGTATAAATATAGAAGATCCTACAAGGCAGAAAATCTCTATTAGTATTGATGCCCAGAGGGCGCCACCGGGACTCTTCAGGCTTTTCCGGAGGACAAAACTAAGGAGAATAGACTGGCCTCTCGAAGATTTCCTGGATAAGTTCCGCGGCCAAACCTTTCTTTTAAGCCCCAATCGTTACCATATAAACGGTATAGGCACAAGTAACTGTATTGCCATAGCGTATCCGCTTAAAAATGACGATATAGCGTTGTTCCATGAAGTAGCTGAAGCGGCTGATTTGGATGTGTCCGGATACCTTAGAAGGGGCGATCTCGATGCTTATATAAATCGTGTCGATAAGAAATACAGGCAAGACCCGGCTATGCTGCAGCATTATGCGTTAAGATTGTTCCAGCGCGAGATGTGGCCTAGGGACGATGGTCTCCTCACGCAGTTGATAAAAGAGATAGATTTGAACCATGGGGTAAGGCTGAAGAAGAGCGTTATTGTCAAGGGTATGTCGTTAAAAGAAAATGCATTTGCTGCAAGAGAAGCATTTGAAGTGGTAGGTAACCAGATTCTTGCCATACTCGTGATCAAGGACAGGAAGGGGCTTGTAAATATAGAAGGCCCTGCTACCGAAGCAATTGAAGATCGGCTGACCCGCGCGTATAAGTTTATCGCACAACTCGAAAAAGAGGCTGCAGTAAATCCTGCAGGCATTATGACTCTTGATGAGATGATGAGAAGAAAATATCACTATTTCATCGAAAACCACATAAAGGATTTGGAGGAATTGCCGAAACTTATAGTAAACGAAAATAAGATGTCTACTTCTCAACGCCAGCTTTTTATTGGAGATCAAGGCTTGATCCGTGGGGCAATAGATATTTTAAAAGAGCTAAAAGAGGTACTTGAAGTGAGCCTGGAACAGCCGGTACAGGCAACAAAGACAGTCTCGAATCCCAGGATGAACGGTTTTGTGTATCTGCCGCCGGTAGCAAAGATGTTGAAGGCTTTGTTCGCGGAAATCAGGATATGGTTTGAAGCGCTTTTTGATTTAGATATAGATGTTTGTAGAAAATTGCAGAATTCGATCGATTGTTTTAACAAGGTCTACATTCTCAATAGTCGGTTTATTGATTTCTTAGTTTTTCGTGAGACTACAGTCGAAGCCCTGCCTCAGATCGCGGCCTTTCTCAAGGAAAATAGACTCACAAGCAAGGAAAGCTTAGCGGATCTTGAGTCGAAGCAACAGGATGCCAGACGAAATAAAGGCCGGGTGATAATAGATCTGGCAGAATCTATCCGCAAAGCGGACAGATTGGATATCTCCTACATATCACACCTTAAGTGGCGTCTTGCATCTTTGAAAAAACTATATCGTAGAAGTGCTTACCGGGAAGACCTGAACAATATAAGAAGGCGTGTTGGTATAGAAATAGGATATTGTAAATGGGCCCGGGCAGGGATTGCTAAAGAAATACAAAGATTAAATAATTTAGATTTTGAATATCCGTTGCATGGTGAGGAAACGCAAAAGTTACGCGCGCTGAAAGAACTTGATAAGTGCGAAGAGGCTATCCTGGCAGCGTTATATCTTATCAGAAATAAGATAAACGAATTATCTCCTGAGAACACGACAGGCGCCAGTTCTTCATCTGCAATAGTTGACCGGCCGAATAATGCGGCAGAAAATAATCTTCACCCTGTTTATTCTTTGCTCAGGCGATTAGGCTATCCTGAAGCAGCTATACCTGCTATTGCCAGCGGGCTAACTCAGTTACAGGATAAAATAGCTCAAGCCAATTTGCGGCAGAAATTAACAGCAAAAGATATTACTCGGCACATTTCAGCGCTGACCGAATTAATGAATCTATTTATGAGCGAAGGCTATTATGATCCCGGGAATCCGCATTCGCTCATTAAGGCATTGGTAAACGGTATCAATAAGGGAGATATTTTTGCCGAAATAGACCGTTCAATGATTTTTGGAAGACGAAAAGCAGGCCTAAAAAGGATCCTCTCCTCCTGTGTTTCAATATCTCAGTTAGCTTTGATTATTCTAAGCTTAGCGGGAGTTAATGCCAGAGTCGCTATCGCGCCTGACCACGCATTTATTTTTATACCTTTGGATAAAAATCATGCCTTATTTGCCGATTTTACCCTTGGCATAGTAACCGTGGTGGATTTATCTCATTACCAGGAAGAAGGCGCGTACTTAGTCTTAAAACCGGAGTTTAGAATTTCTCCCGAGAATGAAGCTTATGTTCAAGAACGGCTTAAACAAAGAATATCTATAAGGCAAAACGAATTATTGCATTCGTTCTATTTCTCTATTCAAATAACCAATGGTTATATCTTAATACCTTCTTTATTAATGAATCTGGGAAGTGTTTATTATAAATTGGGTAAATATGCCAAAGCTATTAAAAAATATAAAGAAGCCATTAAACTTAATCCGAAGGACGCAGAAATACACTATGACCTGGGAATCGTTTATTATAAATTAGGTAACTACTATGAGGCAACTGTAGAATACGAAAAAGCCGCTGATCTTAATCCAAAACATGCCAAAGCCCGCAATAACCTGGGGAATATTCATTATTCATTTGGTAGCTACGATAAGGCTGTCAAAGCATACAAAGATGCCATTAGTATTAATCCAGGGGAGGTAATGTTTCACAATAATCTGGGGGATGCCTATGCTAAATTAGGCAACTATACCGGGGCCATCGCAGAATTCCAAAAAACCATTGAGCTTAATTCGGGCTATGCCGGAGCCTGCTATAATCTAGGAAAGGTTTACTATAAACAAGGAAAATACAATGAGGCAATTAGGGCATGGGCAATGGCAATAGTTAGTTTGATATTAGAGTTAAGATTTATGAGTGTCGTAAAGGCAGCATTAATAAGACAAAATCCAGAAAGCGCTGTGCCAGCTATAAAGTCAGGGGTGATAGCCGCACAGCAAAGATTTGCGCGCCAGCAACAAAGGTTCGATGATTTAGCCGATGGCAGGATTCCGGCTCGTGAAGATATGAGTTTTGCAAATGCGCCGGACCGTTGGGTCCGTTTCGCCTCCGGCCCCAGCCCGACAAAGCTGGAAGAAAAGATAGAAGAGCTTATCGAATTGATTATACCGCTGCCTATCTATAATAGAGATATATGTTTGGACCTTCTTGAAGGAGCTTCTAAATTATGCGATAAATATTCGGATGAGCTTACAAAGATACTAAGTCTGATTATCCAGGCAGAAAATATATTTCCGACCAAAATGCAGATAGAGATTGCCAATGTTAAACGCGGAACGATGGTCAAAATGCGCAGGGCCAGACAGTATTTTGAAAACTTGAAGATAGTTTTAAACAAAAGACTTAAAAAAGGAGAAAAAGGTGAGGTGGTGGAGTCGCCAAGTCCGGACATAGGAAATCAGCCTGATATACCGACTCTTTTGCGAAAACCGCAAAAAACTCGCGATGATTGGATAACATTACTAAAAAAGATGGCAAATTTTCTACCCGAAGGTGAAAAACCTACTGTAAGAAATATTATTAAATTATCCGGAGGGCAACTGCGATATAGCACCGTAACAGGGGTCTTGCGCAGACATAACATTCCTTATGCTGATGTCGGGCTTATAAACGAAAAACTTAAGGTTCCCGCGCTGCAAAGTTTCGCCGGAGCGCTGCCGCCGCCGAATGCGAAACTCCATCCCGAGCCAGAAGGTACATCGTATCAGGGAGATTTTAATAATGATGGCGATGGTTCTGGTGGGATAAAATATAATATCAGTATTCCCGAGATCGGGATAGAGAACTTCGAGGTGCAATGGCCTGATATTAAAAGGACCATGGAGGAAACAGGGGAATATATTACACCGGAACAGGAAAGAATCGTTTTTCATGCCCTTCATGCTAAGAATCTTACCCTGGATCAAAGGAACGAAATTCGCTATTTTATTATTGAGAAATACCGATGGTTGATCGATACAGTTATCATGAAATATGGAATGCACTTCTATGATGAGCAAAGAGTCGCTGATGCCCGGGATGAAGGGGATTTAGGGATCTTGCGCGCAATGGTCACGTTTGAGCCCGAAAGAGGCAATAGGTTTTCCAGCTACGCTGATAATTGGATACGTAACGCAATCCAAAGATCCCCTCTCTTAAGACAATTAATTCCTACGTCGGAATATGCAGAAGAGAAGATGACGAGATATAGGTATGCAAAGCAAAAATTATGGCAAGAACTGGAGCGTAATCCGACATTGGATGAAATTGCGCGCGAGATGAGGATATCGACAGAAAAAGTGCAGGAGATTGAATCTGACTTGCCAAGAATAAGATCTTTAAATATTTCCACTACCGGCCAGAAAAAAAGAGCAACTATGCGCAGGAACCTTGTGCCGGCAAGGGAGGAAGCCATATTAACAGAAGGATCGCTGGAGAATCTCGAAGACTATTTAGGCAAGCTTGCTCCCCTTGAGGAAAAAGTTATTCGAATGCGTTACGGTTTAGGGGTAGGTCCGGACAGGGGAGTTTCTCATACATTGGAAGAGATAGGGAAAGCTATAGGCGTAACGAGAGAATGGGTCCGTCGGATTGAGGCTAAGGCGTTATGGAAGATAAGAAGAATGATGCTTGAATCAAGACTCGCCAATGATATTAATCGGATCGCGGTAAAGCGGGAAGAGGGAAATAATGCAGTTAAAGCGCCTCAAAATGAAACGAGTCCGCGTAAGAAGTACCATCGGCTTGATCTTGCTGGAACAGTTGAATATATTATTGGTTGTTTCAAA
This sequence comes from Candidatus Omnitrophota bacterium, assembly GCA_030695905.1. Lineage (NCBI taxonomy): Bacteria > Pseudomonadati > Candidatus Omnitrophota > Candidatus Omnitrophota bacterium. Next base: position 51,346 of record JAUYOL010000020.1, read on the forward strand.
AATGATCCAACGTGTATAAATTTGCCGGGTCCGCTGGCGCTTTCAAAGGTTCTGGGACCAACGCAACCTGTTTTTTCTAACCAATACGCTAAGATATTAGCCGCGCTTAAAGAGCAAATTGAAACAGAAGGGTTTGATGCGGTATTGCGTGAGCGAATAAACAAAGCTATCGAAAAAAAGGTTGCCAAAAAGGCAGTTGCTATGCGCGTGACTGATGATCCGGTTTTGCCAGGAGCGCTGCCGCCGCCGAATGCGAAACTCCATCCCGAGCCCGAAGGTGTATCGTATCAGGGGGATTTTAAGCAATCACCTGTGCAGGAGAAATGGGAAGCCAGCGTAGAAGGATCCGGGACAGGTACCATAATAGGAAAATTAAGTTTTTCTTCAGGCGAAAAAGAGCTGGGTTACATAACATTACAAATTGAAAAAGAAGGCATCAGTGTGTATAGTTGCACCGGCCTTAATGTTATTTTAAAAGGCAATGGCCTGGGAGAAAAGCTATTACTTAGGGGCTTGGAACTGGCCAAGCGAGAAGCGCGCAATAGGAGGTTACAGCCTAAATGGGCGCTTGTTTATTATACCTACACAGGAAAAAGTGATGATACAAAATTGGAAGCGCTAACGCATATTCTTACGAAATTGGACTTTGCATGCTATTCCATAGGACAAGACCAAATAAATGACCCGGGCTTGAGGACATTATTAGCCCGGCATGCAAACCAGGGCTCGGCTAACCGATGCTGGTTTCAGGATCTGGATAAAATTAGTGAAATCCAGGAAGGCCCGTGGCCGGACCAGCCGCTCAACGGGTTCGGCGCCGTCGGGCCGATAAAGCCGGGGGATGAGGTACCGGATTTCTGGCAAGGTCAATGGTCCCGCGTTTCGTCACATTTAGTCGATTCAAATGGGTGGTTTGGCGTTGCGGCGTATCCTTTAGTTGTGCGCAATTTTATTATCGGACAGAGCGAGCTGGAAGCAAAAAGACAGAAAAGAAAAGTCAGAATTATTGACTTGGGGGCGGGTGCGAATCTCTACATTGCCAGAAAAATTCATGAGGAATTTACAAGCGAAAGTCTTGACGCTGAAATCCACGCTTTGGATCCTGCCAGGAAAGAAGATGTAGAGCGGTTATCAACATTACAAAGTGTAATTTATCACTCCGGACAAATGGAAAATCCCGCAGGGATAGAACCAAACTCTATGGATATCGCCGTTTCAGCTTTTGCGCTGGACTACACGGACATGCCCGCATCATTAAAACAGATTAACCGTATGCTTTCTGATGATGGACGTGCGTTTTTAGTTGTTCATCATCCCGAGTCGGATTCTATTGAACATGTCCGCAGCTATTTAAATGATATCAAGAATGCATACAAAAATTTAAATCAAGTATTAGAATTTTTGACCAATAATACAGGAGAGATACCTATATACAGCATAAGGTTCGAGCTGGGTAGGGTTGTAAATTCAACTTACATTTACCAGTCTCACATCACTCAAATCGTATCCCAGATCGACGATTATATGAGAGGAGAAGAGAATGAACAGGCTAGGGCAAAGCTGATCGGCGAGATTAGGAAGACCATCGATATTGTCAAAGCCGAGATTATGTCCGGGGACCGCTTGTTATCCAATCTGTTCACGAGTAAGCGGGATGTTAAAAGATTTTTTTCCGAAGAAGGTTATGAAGTCGAGGTTTTATTATTGAAAGAAACGAAAGATTATGACGGAGATGGTTATGTCGAAGTTCCGGAAGCATACGGGATTATCCTTACTAAAAGCGCAAAAATCGATTCTAGCCAGACCGGGCCGTGGCCGGACCAGCCGCTCAATGGTATCGGCGCCGTCGGGCCGATAAAGCCTGGTGATGAAGATAGGACATCCCAGAATGTACCGCCTCTGTCCCCGGCTATTAAAAAATCAAGAGAAGCGCTATTAGAAGTTTTCCGTAACGTTAACCAAATTGGAACGTTGGAAGAAATACGTGCTATGGATCGTTCTGAATTTGCTGAACGGCTAGGATTTAAGAATCTTGGCGATACGAGTGCTCGGCCGTTCAGAGGTTTCCTAACCTACATTTCCGAGAAAGACTGGATTGAATTTAAAAGATTGAGAAAGAATGTCAAACAGGGAAGAGTGAAAGATGATAGAGAGATCTCTTTTTCTCAGTTCAGAATTGATGGGCATGGATTTTATTATGATAAAGCAAGGATCGAAAAATGGTTAGAACGAGAAAGCTTTTCCGCTGGTAAACCTTTGTTTGTTCATGAATTACTAGAGCAGGCAAGTTTGAAAGCAGGACTGACTTCCGATATGTTCCGCTATTTTAATGACGACAATCTGATGGTGCTAGAAGGTGAGCTAAGATTTGCAAGTCTTATGGGAAAAAGAGACTTACAGATTGCTCAAAAAGGAGTTCAGGATAAAATCGAATATGCCGATACTCTTCTCAACAGTCCTTTTAAATCCAGTTTTTTTAAAATTTTTTCCAGATTTAGTAATAGCAAAGAATCTAGAAAGAGCCTGTTTAGAATCAAGCGTTCATTAGAAAGATTGCTGAAGAAATCTGGAAGTGAATTGTTTCATCAAACTTCCCTAAGTTTATGGCGTATTGCTGGTGAAAATAGAGACAGCGGCCGTTTCCAAGAATCGCCACCCGTCGGTGGCCCGACCTCAGCGCAAGCCAAAAGCGGAGTATCTCAGAATGACACATCCCAAAATAACACGGAGGAGCAGGTCTCGGAGTCACGCCGGGCCGGTGTGGTTGAGATACGTCATAAAAAGCGCGGAATCCTTTCAGATAAAGATAAGAAATATCGAGATCAGCTTTGCGAGTCTATCTATAGGTCCTTTGTAAAGGCCGGAGCACAACTATTGGAAAAAGATATAAAAAGATATTCGGATATTGTATCAAATACCCTTGTAAGATATGATGCCGAGTCGCTACAAAGCCTTGTGGAAAGAGACATATTGACCACAGATGAAATAAATATGATAACAGAGCGCGTATCTTTTGATACAGCCGGCCTGGTCAAAAAGGTTATAACAATAATAGACGCCTATAGAAAGGCATCCCTAACTGATAGAGCCAAAGATAAGCTCCTTGCCCATTTCTTTACAATAGAAGAGATCGACAGATTGAAGCATGATTTTCCTGATCTACAGCCTTCAATCATTCTGCATGCTTGCACACACAATCCCAAAGACCCTCGCGCATTCTTGAGAAACCTGATCAAGACGCAAGATGAGATATCGAAAGAGCTTGAGTTTAAGGACCTACTGCCTTCAGTCATTCTGCATGCTTGCACAAACAATCCCAAAGACCCTCGCGCATTCTTAAGAAACCTGATCAAAGCGCAAGCTGAGATATCGAAAGAACCTGAGTTTAAGGACCTACTGCCTTCAG
>JAUYOL010000021.1 GCA_030695905.1 Candidatus Omnitrophota bacterium
ATTGATTCACCCGAAGGGAAGAGAGAATTTGGCCAATTTCTTCGTCACTCCTCGTTGCTGTATGTAAACATACAGCTTCCTCGTCGTTTCTAGAACTTGGCTCAAATTCTCTCTTCTAAACTTTGACGCTAGTTCGAATCCCGCACTCTTTGTCTTGGAATGATTTAAAAATAATCCTGACGTTCGCCAGCTGGCGGAGTTGGGGTTATTTTTTGTTTCAACATCTTATCCACATATATATATTGACAGGGAATTGGCCAGCTGATAGGATTACACGCAATGAATATAAGCAGACAATTATTCAAAAAGCGGCTCAAATGGTATTGAATTGAGAGGTCTTTGGACTGTCTGTAGAGCCGCGTAAATACGCGGTTTTTCTTTTATCCATCGTCCGAATGTTTCTATAAATTTGGGGATATGGGACGGTTGATAAGAATACCAGCATCTTGATAATCAAATAGTAAGGGTTTTTAAGTCTAAATATAAAGTAAAAAGGAACAACCCGATAAAGTGGTATCGGGCATATTGTTCCGCAATGTAATTAAGGGCGTATGGTGGATGCCTTGGCTTTGGAAGGCGATGAAGGACGTGGCGTGCCTGCGATAAGCCTCGGGGAGGTGGCGAGCAACCTTTGATCCGGGGATGTCCGAATGGGGAAACCCATTTCGGTAAAACCGAAATGCCCTGTCTATGACAGGGCGCGTACCCGCTGAAGTAAAACATTTCAGTAAGCGGAGGAAAAGAAAACAACGAGATTACCAAATCGGTGTTCAACAGTTTTTGCTAGCAGACACCGATTTGATAATCTCAAAATTCCCCTAGTAGCGGCGAGTGAAAAGGGAACAGCCTAAACCCGCCGTGCTTTGCACGGACATTTCGACATATCGATATATCGAAATTTCCGCGCAGAGCGCGGTGGGGGTTGCAAGATAACGGCGTCAATTTATTTTGGGAAAGCGAAAAGTTACATGATTAGCAGAACGGCCCTGGAAAGGCCGGCAAAATAGGGTGATAGCCCCGTATGCGAAAATCGATGTATTCTTTCTGCTGTTATTCTTAAGTACTGCCCCGTATGGTGACTGGGCAGGAATCCGCCAGAACTAGTCTGGCAAGGCTAAATACTTCCAAAGACCGATAGTGAACAAGTACCGTGAGGGAAAGGTGAAAAGCAGCCCGTTGAGGGCGGTGAAATAGTACCTGAAACCATATGCTTACAAGGAGTGGGAGCCCGCAAGGGTGACCGCGTGCCTATTGAAGAATGAGCCAACGAGTTTTTGGGTGTTGCTTCTCTAAGCCGCGTGAGCGGCGAAGGGGTAGGGAAACCGAGTCTGAATAGGGCGAATCAAGACTGTGGAATGTGGATGGGTAGATCGTGGTTTTACTGCAATCTACTCGCTACGTTCTACACTCTTAATGCATCACTCAAAAGACCCGAAGCCAGATGAGCTTGCCATGGGCAGGGTGAACTTCGAGTAACATCGGAGGGAGGCCCGAACCGGTAGGTCGTTCAACGCCTTCGGATGACCTGTGGTAAGGAGTGAAAAGCTAATCGAATCTGGTAATAGCTGGTTCTCTTCGAAATAGCTTTAGGGCTAGCCCTTCATATTCCTCTCGGGGGTAGAGCTACTGGATGGTTCGTAAGGGCGAAAGCTCGGCGAACCAATCAAACTCCGAATACCGAGAGTTAAAAATGGAGGAGTCAGCAGGCGGGGGCTAAGCTCCGTCGTGCAAGAGGGGAAGAGCCCAGATCGTCAACTAAGGTCCCTAAATCATAGCTAAGTGTGAAAGGAGGTGGAGTTTCTCAAACAGCGAGGAGGTTGGCTTAGAAGCAGCCATCCTTTAAAGAGTGCGTAACAGCTCACTCGTCTAGAGACACTGCGCTTAAGATTCATCGGGGCTAAGCTATGTACCGAAGTTACGGGTTTATTTTGCTTCGGCAAAATAAGCAGTAGAAGAGCATTTTGATCGCTGTGAAGATAGACCCGTGAGGGCTATTGGAGCGTTCAGAAGAGAGAATGTTGGCACTAGTAACCACAATGCCGGTGAGATACCGGCACGCCGAAAACCCAAGGTTTCCTCCGCAATGAAAATCAACGGAGGGTTAGTCGGTCCTAAGGTAATGGTGAAAACCGCAACCGATGGACAGCTGGTTAATATTCCAGCACTGCCATGTTTTTTCGATGGGGTGACGGGGATGATAGACAGAGGCCTATTATTGGATTTAGGTAATCAGGTGATTTGCGTTCTCCGGCAAATACGGAGAATTGGTTTAATCCGACGCAGATTGCGTGGTTAAATTTTCTTCTTCGGAAGAGAAAATTTCTGTTGAAGGTCCTCCAAGAAAAACCTCTAGAGTCAAAGATATGGCAACCGTACCGAAAACCGACACAGGTGGGTTGGTGGAGAACACTAAGGCGAATGAGTGATTCCTCGTTAAGGAACTCGGCAAAAAAGCGGCCGTAAGTTCGCAAAATGGCCTAGCCGACGCAAGTCGGCTCGCAGTGAAAGTACCCCTGGCGACTGTTTACCAAAAACACAGCTCCCTGCTAACTCGTAAGAGGATGTATAGGGGGTGACGCCTGACCAATGCGAGAAGGTTAAAGATTCTTGTCGTGCGGATTTATCTGTACGGCTCTGGGTCTCAAGCCCTCGTCAATGTCGGCAGTAACTATAACTGTCTTAAAGTAGGTAGCGCTGCTTTAATAAAATCTGGCTATATGCTGGAAAGTCTGTGGATAAAAAATCCTGGAGTATTTGGTGCTACTAAGGTATACTTATCCTTAAGTATGATTAGTAAAAATGCATCCAATGCAGACAATCAGCAGGAAAGGCAAGATTATTATTTGGGATGGATAACTGGTTTTGTTGACGGAGAAGGATGTTTTTCGGTGGGAGTTTTTAGAAACCGGATATTAAAAAGCGGATGGCAAGTTTTTCCTGAATTTGTTATAACGCAAGGCGAAAAAAGTTTATATGCGCTCAAGGAATTACAAAATTTCTTCAGTTGCGGAAAAATTTTCGTCAATAATCGTTATGACAATCATCGAGAACCGCTATACCGTTACTGTGTTAGATCTATTAAAGATATCCGTGAAAAAATTATTCCCTTTTTCCAAAAATATCCACTTCGTACCGCAAAACAAAGCGATTTTATCAGATTTACAAAAATCATAGGTATGATGGAACAAAAAATTCATCTGACTGCTATAGGAATGAAGAAGATCGCGAAAATTGTGGAGCAAATGAATCGCAAGAAACCATCTAAATATCTTGAATCCTCAGAGACTATACGCCAGACCAAGCACTCAAGGCGCTAAGTGCATTGGAAGATATAGTCCGATCTCCATGGCGACATGGAGGATTCTGTCTAAATTTTGTTCTGCAAAACTTAGACAGGTGATAACGTAATTGAGCGCAATTCCTTTTCGGGTAAGTTCCGAAGCGCACGAAAGGCGTAACGACTGGGGGACTGTCTCAACGAGGAGCTCGGTGAAAATACAATACCGGTGAAGATGCCGGTTACCTGTAGTTAGACGAAAAGACCCCGGAAGCTTTACTGCAGCTTGGTATTGAGTCTAAGGTTTTGTTGCGTAGCATAGAGAGGAGGCGATGATATCCTGTTTCTGGATGGGATGGAGCCGCCAGTGAAATACTCTTCTATAAAATTTTAGATTCTAACTCTCTTGGAAGCGGGTTTTTGGTTTTTTAATTATTTTAGAAATCAAAAACCCGTAAACCAAGAGAAGACAGTGCCTGGTGGGCAGTTTGTGTGGGGCACATTCCTCCCAAAAAGTAATGGAGGAGTCTATTAAGGTCGGCTTGGCTCCGATGGAAACGGAGCTGGACGCGTAAAGGCAAAAGCCGGCTTAACTGCAAGACGGATATGTCGCGCAGGTGCGAAAGCAGAGCTTAGTGAACCGATGGTGCTTGCTAGAATATGGCCAAAGATCATCAGACAAAAGCTACTCCGGGGATAACAGGCTAGTTCCGCCCGAGCGTCCCTAGCGACGGCGGAGTTCGGCACCTTAACAAATCGGGGTGCTATGCGAGTAATCGCATATAGCCAATCTTATTATTCAAGCGATAGGGCTTGGTGAATAAGAAAAATCGTGGCTTATAACGGTGGACTCCATATGATATAATTAAGTATGGACAATACCGTGGGAAGTCGTCCTGCTCTACAAAACAGGATTGACCCCGTAGAGACTTATTTCAAAATAAATGGAGCTTTGGTTTTAAATCAAAGCTAATACGCCACCGCCTAATATTTTACTAAAATATTAGGATGAAGATATAGTCCGCTACTTTCAGTAATGAAAGAAAACATTCGACGATGTCGGCTCAACTTAGCGCGGGGGTGGAGAAGCTCCCAAGCGTTTGGCTGTTCGCCAATTAAAAGGGCACGTGAGCTGGGTAAGTTAAACACTTCAAATGAGCCCAGCAACCTTCGCACGAGGATCAGTATTTCAAAATACTGATA
>JAUYOL010000022.1 GCA_030695905.1 Candidatus Omnitrophota bacterium
GCCCGGAGATAACGTCGCGGTAGAAGTAGTATTAATTACTCCCATAGCCATGGAAAAAGAGCTGAGGTTCGCCATAAGAGAAGGCGGACACACAGTCGGCGCAGGAGTTGTAACGGAAATAATAGAGTAAACAATGGCACAGAAAGAACAGCAGCAAAAAATCAGGATAAAGCTAATGGCCTATGACCACAGGTTACTGGACCTGTCGGCAGAGGAGATAGTCGAGACGGCAAAGCGTACCGGAGCGAATGTAGCAGGCCCGATACCGCTTCCGACGAAGCGCGAGGTATTTACGGTATTAAGATCTCCGCACGTTGACAAAAAGTCGAGAGAGCAGTTTCAGATCAAGACGCATAAAAGGATTCTCGACATAGTGAATCCGACCTCGAAGACTATAGACGCGCTTAAAAAGCTGGATCTTCCGGCCGGCGTGTATGTGGAGATAAAGTAATCATGGTAGGAATACTCGGCAGAAAAATAGGCATGACCCAGATATTTGATGAGACCGGCAGGATAACGCCAGTTACTCTCATTGAAGCGGGTCCTTGCCACGTAATACAGGTAAAGACAAAAGAGACCGATGGCTATAACGCTATACAGGTCGGTTTTAATGAACAGAAGCCAAGGCTTGTTAAAAAGCCCGAGGCGGGACATTTCAAAAAAGCCGGTGTAAATGTTCTGAAATTTATCAAGGAGATAAGACTGGCTGACGTGTCGAGCTATAAGATCGGGCAGAAGATCGAGGCGGATCTTTTCGCGAAAGGCGATTTTGTTGATGTAGTAGGTACGTCAATAGGCAAGGGCTTCCAGGGCGGCATGAAGAGATGGAATTGGAAGGGCGGTCCGGGAGGGCATGGCTCGATGTTTCACAGAGCCGTCGGATCCATACAATCCGGAGCCAGGCTGGGAAGAGTTACAAAAGGTCATCACCTGCCAGGACACTTGGGAGTCGAGAGGATTACAGTTCAGAACCTTGAAATTATGAAGGTCGATAAAGAAAATAATCTTTTGGTTATTAAGGGCGCGGTGCCCGGGCACAAGAATAGCTACCTGATGGTAAAAGAGTCCAAGAAGATGCCCAAAGGTTATATAAAGCATAAGGTTGTTGTCCAGACACCTAAAAAAGGCGCTAAGGGCCCGGGCGGCGGGCAGGCAGCAGCCAAAAAGAAATAAAATCATATGACGATTAAAAAAGAGAAGAAGACAGAAGTGAAAAAAACAGAAGCGAAGAAGGTAGAGACGAAGAAGATATCTTCTATACCTGTATTTAACTCCAAGGGTAAAGAAATAGAGAAGTTCGAGCTTAACAAGGAATTATTCACGGGCGAAGTCAATAAAGGCGTATTGTATCAGTTTGTAAGGATGTACAACGCTAACCAGCGCAGCGGGACAGCCTCCACCAAGACCAGAGGCGATGTATCGGGCGGCGGCAAGAAGCCGTGGAGACAGAAGGGCACGGGTAGGGCAAGGGCGGGTTCAAGCCGTTCACCATTATGGAGAGGCGGCGGCAAAGTGTTTGGCCCGCATCCAAGAGATTTCCATTATGATATACCCAAGAAGATAAAGAAGCTGGCCTTATTGTCATCATTGAATTCCAAGATATTGGACGAAAAACTGATAGGCATAGACGCGATAGCACTGGCCGAGCCTAAAACGAAACAGTTCCAGGCCGTAGTAGACGCGTTGAAGCTTCAGGGCAGGTCCTTGTTTATACTGGATATCGTGGATGAGAAGACAAGAAGAGCTTCCAGGAACATAGAGGGCGTCACATTAAAAAATTATAAGGATTTTAATCCGGTAGATGTATTGAATTGCAATACAGTTATAATGTCAAAAGTTGCGTTGGAAAAGATTCCCGAAAGACTTAAGGTTTAAGGTAAACATATGAAAAACCCGCATGACGTAGTAAAAGGTTTATTGAGGACGGAAAAAGGCGCTAACATGATGCCTTCGAATAAGTATCTTTTTTGGGTTGACTCAAGCTCCAATAAGATCGAGATACGCAAAGCTGTCGAAGACATATACAAGGTAAAAGTTAATAATGTAAACACTCTCACTGTTAAGGGAAAGCCGAAAAGGGTCAGATACGCTATGGGCAAGACATCCGACTGGAAGAAGGCTATAGTTACCTTAAAAGCGGGAGATAAGATAGACGTAGTCTAAAAAGGTAAATAATATGGGAATAAAGAAATATAAACCAACAACACCGGGATTAAGATGGGCGGCGCTCGCGGATTTCAGCGAGCTCACAAAAGGCAAGCCGGAGAAGGGTCTTCTGGCGCCATTAAAAAAATCGGGCGGCAGGGGCAATACAGGCCGTGTGACATCACGTCATAGAGGCGGCGGTCACAAGCGCATGTACAGGATAGTAGATTTTAAGCGTGACAAGCTGGATGTGACGGGCAAGGTCATGGCTATAGAATATGATCCTAACAGATCCGCGAGGCTTGCGCTTCTGCAGTACTCGGATGGAGAAAAACGCTATATAATAGCGCCGGTCGGAATAAATGTTAACGACGAACTGATGTCAGGCAAGAACGTGGAGATAAAAGTAGGCAACGCCGCGCCGTTGGAGACTATACCGCCGGGTATACCCATACACAATGTTGAATTTAAGAAAGGATCGGGCGCGAGGATAGCCCGTTCAGCAGGGAATTCCTGTATCATAATGGCAAAAGAGGGCGGATATGCCCACGTGAAGCTTCCCAGCGGAGAGATCAGACTTATAGGCCTGGATTGTTACGCTACGATAGGCCAGGTCGGCAACATAGAACATGAAGCGATATCTATAGGTAAAGCAGGCCGTTCAAGATGGCTGGGGAAGCGTCCGTATTCCAGAGGTGTCGCGAAGAACCCGCATGACCATCCGATGGGTGGCGGCGAAGGTAAAGCATCGGGCGGATTACCGAGAAGTCCGTGGGGACAATACGCGAAGGGTCTTAAGACGAGACACCACAAGAAACATTCCAGTAAGTATATAGTGAAGAGGAGAAAGTAATGTCAAGATCCACCAAGAAGGGCCCGTATGTAGATGAGAAGCTTCTGATAAAGGTTCAGAAGTCTACTATGGCAGGCGACAAGAAGCCGATAAAGACATGGGCAAGACGTTCTGTTATTACGCCTGATTTTGTAGGCGTTACATTATCGGTCCATAACGGTAGAAAATTTATTCCTGTGTATGTCACAGAGAACATGGTAGGGCACAAGGTCGGTGAATTCGCACCAACGAGAACATTCAAGAAACACGGTGCGGCTACAGAAGTATCAAGGGAGTTGACATAAAACGATGGTCTCAAGAGCCGTATTAAAATATGTAAGGTTATCACCAAGAAAATTCAGATTGATCATACCTTTGGTTAAGGGTAAGAGAGCCGAAGAGGCCATAGCGATACTTTCCGCGGTTAAGAAGAAAGCGTCAGGATACGGGATAGATCTGTTGAAATCCGCTATCGCGAATGCGAAAGTAAAGGTACAGGGCATTGATACATCTACATTATACATATCGAAGCTGGTTGCCGATCCCGGACCGATGCTTAAAAGGTTCAGGGCGGCGTCTATGGGTAGGGCGGGTTCTATACATAAACACACGAGCCATCTTACAATAGAGTTGGACGAAATAAAGCCTCAGACTGGTCATGCTGCCGGCGAGGTTAAGACAACGGCAAAAGCGGCAAAAGTTAAAAAGACGAAGATAGCCTCTGCGCCAAAAAAAGAGAGCAAAGAAAAAGAAACCGCGCATCACAAAGAAAAGAAGCCGAGCGCGCATAAAAAGTAAGAGGAATAATAATGGGTCAAAAAGTACACCCCTATGGTTTTAGAGTCGGATACATATATGACTGGAAGTCCAGATGGTTTTCCAACAAATATGATTTTCCGAAATTATTGATAGAGGATATTAAGCTGAGGAAGCACATAAAGAAAGCTCTTGCCTCTGCCGCGGTATCGAAAGTAGAAGTTGAGAGGGCAAGCGAGAAGATACGCGTGCTGATATTCAGCGCAAGGCCCGGTATAATCATAGGCAGGCGCGGAGCGGAGATCGAAAAGCTGAAAGAAGAGCTGGCGGGTATAACCGGCAAAGAAGTAATCATAGATATAAAAGAGATAAAAAATCCGAGCATCGACGCGCAGCTTGTAGCAGAGAACATAGCGGTCCAGATAGAAAAGCGTATTCCTCACAAGCGCGCGATGAAAAAGTCTATACAGGCCGCGCTGGATTCCGGCGCCAAAGGCGCCAAGATAATCTGTTCCGGCAGGCTGGGCGGCGCGGAAATAGCAAGGCGTGAAAGCTATAGGGTCGGCTCTATACCGGCGCAGACGCTCAGGGCGGATGTTGATTACGGATTCACCGAAGCGCTCACAAAATATGGGCTCATAGGCATAAAGGTGTGGATATACAAAGGTGATAAGATACTGGATAAGCAGGAAGAAGAGACTCCTGAAGACAAGAAGACAACCAAGCTTTAAGCTGTAAAAAGACAAGGAAAATAATCATGGCGATGATGCCCAAAAGAGTAAAGTTCAGAAAAGCGCAGCGCGGAAGGCGGCTGGGCACTTCATTTAGAGGCGCGACGCTTTCATTCGGCGAATTCGGCCTTAAAGCGATTGAGAACGGCTGGCTCAGTGACAGGCAGATAGAAGCTGCAAGAGTTACGCTGGCGCGTCATCTAAAAGGCGGCGGCAAGGTCTGGATAAGGGTATTTCCGGATCATCCGGTCACGAAGAAGCCGGCTGAAACAAGAATGGGTAAGGGCAAGGGCGATCCAAGCCATTGGGTGGCTGTTGTAAAGAAGGGTAAGATACTTTTTGAGATGGATGGCGTACCGGTGGAGCTGGCAAAAAGCTCTATGAGGGTAGCGGCATTTAAGATACCGATGAGAACCAAATTCATAACGAGGGCGCACAGTTAATATGATTAAAGTAAACGAATTAAGAAATATGACAGTAGATGAAATAAGGATCAAGGAAGAGAGCCTGAAGAAAGAACTCTATGCGCTGAGATCCGAAGCCGAGGCGGGAAGAATAGAGAAGCCTCATAAGATGAGCGAGATCCGCAGGGCGATAGCGCGCTGTGAAACGATCATACGGGAGAAGGGTAATGCAAAAAAGTAGCGATAGGAATAGGCGCAAAACGCGCATCGGCACAGTTAAGAGCAACAAGATGAATAAGACGATCACCGTTGTAGTAGATAAGGTTTCACATCACGCGGTCTATGACAGGCTGATGAGAAGCAAAACCACTTTCAAGGCGCACGATGAGAAAAATGAAGCCAAGGTAGGCGATACCGTAAAGATAGAAGAGACGAGACCCATATCTAAGACGAAGAGATGGAGACTGGTCGAAGTAATTAAAAAGTAGCAATTCGAAGGTAAAATATGATTAGAATGAGAACGATTTTGGATGTAGCGGATAACACAGGGGCGCGCAAGGCGTCTATGATAGGCGTTATCGGCCGCGGCAACAGGCGTTTCGCCAATATTGGCGATGTGATAACATGTAACATAAAAGAAGCTACTCCCGACGCGATTGTTAAAGACCACGAAGTTTGCAAGGGGGTTGTTGTTAGAGTTGCGGCCCCGATTAAAAGGCCGGATGGAAGCATCTTAAGATTTGACAGGAACGCCATTGTCATAATAGATGCTCAGTTAAACCCAAGGGGAACGAGAATATTCGGGCCCGTCGCGAGAGAACTTAGAGATAAAAATTTCATGAAGATAATTTCTCTTGCCCCGGAGGTCATATAAGATGAACAAGATAAAGAAGAACGACACAGTATACGTTATCACTGGTAAGGATAGAGGAAAGACAGGCAGGGTTTTTAAGGTATATACGGGCGAGGGAAGGGCTCTTGTTGAAGGCATAAATTATGTGAAGAAGCACGCGCGCAAATCACAGGCGAACCCGCAGGGCGGAATAATACAGCAGGAAAGCGCCATACAGATCTCCAACCTGGCTCTTTTATGTAAGACATGCAATAAGCCGGCGCGTATAGGAATAAATGTTTTGGCTGACGGCACAAAATCAAGATTCTGCAAACGCTGTAAAGAGGTAATATCATAATGGAAAAATCAAGACTGCTTGAAGCATACAGGAAAAATATAGTTCCTGAAATGGTGAAGACGTTCGGCTATAAGAATAGCATGCAGGTTCCGAAGCTCAAGAAGATAGTTATAAACGTAGGCCTGGGTGAAGCTACGCAGGATGTTAAGCTGCTTGAGGCCGCGCAAAATGAGCTTGCCGCTATAACGGGGCAAAAGCCGGTTACAACACGCGCGAAGAAGGCCATCGCTAACTTTAAGATCAGAAAAGGTTCGGCGATAGGATGCAAAGTCACGTTAAGGCGTTTGATGATGTATGAATTTCTTGACAGGATGGTATCAGTGGCCATCCCCAGGATAAGAGACTTCAGAGGGCTGCCTTCAAACTCTTTTGATGAACACGGAAATTATTCATTTGGACTTAATGAGCAAGTTGTATTTCCGGAAGTAGATGTTGATAAAATCACAAAAGTCCATGGTATGGACATAACGATAGTAACGGATGCTAAGACAAAAAAAGAGGCTTTCGAGCTTTTAAAATTGTTCGGAATGCCGTTTAAAAAGTAAGGGAAATATGGCAAAGACATCGTTAATAGTAAAGCAGCAGAGGACACCGAAATTTAAAGTGCGTAAGTACAATAGGTGCAGACTCTGCGGAAGGCCGCGCGGATTCATGAGACGTTTCCAGGTCTGCAGAATTTGTTTCAGGGAGCTTGCGTCAAGAGGAGAGATCCCGGGCGTGGTAAAATCGAGCTGGTAGTAAAAAAGCTTAATAGGAGATGATAGATGGCAGTTACAGATTCTGTTGCGGATATGCTTACAATTATAAGGAACGGAAGCTTCGCGAAGAAAGATATCGTTGAAGTCAGAGGTTCAAAATTATCAGAAGAGATTTTGAACATTTTTAAAAAAGAGAGCTTCATATCGAATTATAAGCTTATTAAGGATAACAAGCAGGGCATCCTGCGTGTATATTTGAAATACGCCAAGAGCGGAGCGCCTGCGATACTCGGTATAAAAAGGATCTCAAGGCCGGGATTAAGGCTATATAAACAGGCGGACGAACTTCCAAAAGTTTATGGCGGGCTTGGAGTGGCTGTAATTTCCACATCCAGCGGTTTAATGACGGACAATCAGGCAAGGGAGAAGAAAGTGGGCGGAGAAGTTCTCTGCTACATTTGGTGATAATATGTCAAGAATAGGAAAAAAACCAGTAGATCTGCCGGTCGGCGTAAAGGCTGCCGTTGCGAATAACGTGATAACGCTTGAAGGCGCAAAGGGCAAGCTAAGTTATGATATTCCGGCAAAATTTAAAGTTGAAGTAAAAGACAATAAGGTTATTGTAACGCGTCCTTCCGATGAAAAGCAGGACAGGGCCACTCATGGACTTATACGCAGCCTGGTAAATAATATGGCTATAGGAGTTTCCGCCGGGTATCAGAAAGACCTTGAGATCGTAGGCGTAGGTTTTAAGGCCGCGGTCCAGGGAAAAATTCTGAATATCCAGTTAAGTTATACGCATCCGATAAATTTTAATATACCGGAGGGCATAACAGTTGAAACACCTAAGCCTACCAGTATAATTATAAAGGGTGTAGACAAGACCAAGGTCGGAGAGGTTGCCGCGAAGATACGAGGTTTTTACAGACCCGAGCCTTACAAGGGCAA
Source organism: Candidatus Omnitrophota bacterium (assembly GCA_030695905.1). Classification (NCBI taxonomy): domain Bacteria; kingdom Pseudomonadati; phylum Candidatus Omnitrophota; species Candidatus Omnitrophota bacterium. The sequence continues at coordinate 7,705 of JAUYOL010000022.1, forward strand.
AGGTATAAAGTATGTCGGTGAACATGTCAGGCGCAAAGCCGGGAAGGCCGTAGCAGGCGCGGGCGGCGGCGGAGCGTAATAAAATTTAAGGTATAAATACTATGAAGAAGTGGGTTGAAATAAAAGGCAGAGAAAAAAGACATAAGCGCATACGCAGGAAGATCGTCGGGACCAAGGAAAGGCCCAGGCTAAGCGTGCGGCGCAGCACAAATCATCTCTATGCTCAGATTGTAGATGATACGGCAGGCAAGACTATTGTGCAGTTGTCCACAATGTCCAAAGATATGAAGGACAAGGTTTCCAAGAGCGCCGGTAATGTCAAGGGGGCGGCTTTGTTGGGTGCCGCGCTTGCTGAAAAGTGCAAGAAAGAGGGAATCACAAAAGTCGTATTTGATAGAGCCGGTTATCTGTACCATGGCAGGGTAAAAGCGCTTGCAGAAGCGGCGCGAAAAGGCGGTTTGAGTTTTTAAATTTAAAAGAGGGTGAGGACCAAATTGGCAAATAGCGATACTAACGAAAAAAAAGATACTCAGAGCCCGGCTAAAGAGCGGGCGCCGGAGGCTTCAAGACCGGCTCAAGGCCAAAGAAGACGCGGCCGCATGCCGTATGGCAGAGGCGAAGAAGGCAAAGAGTTAATTGAAAAAGTGGTAACTATAAAGAGAGTCGCTAAAGTCGTAAAAGGCGGACGCAAGTTCTCTTTTAACGCGCTTGTGGTAGCCGGTGACGGAAAAGGCAATGTTGGATTGGGTTTTGGAAAAGGTAATGAAGTTGCCGACGCTATAAGGAAGGGTTTGAACGATGCCAAGAAAAACTTCTTTCCTGTTCCAATGAGAGGCACTACCATTCCGCACGAGATTATAGGCCATTTCAAGGCGGCTCAAGTGTTGCTGAAGCCGGCCAGGCCGGGAACGGGCGTAATAGCGGGCGGTGCCGTAAGGGCTATATGTGAAGCATCGGGAATTAAGGATATTTTAACCAAGAGCCTTGGCTCTGACGCGTCGTTGAACGTGCTGAAGGCCACCATAGAGGGATTGAAGAACTTAAGGCTTGAAAGAAAAATAGAGAAAGAGGATTAAAGAGGTATATTTAAGATGAATATGAACGAGATAGGAGCTCCTAAGGGGGCGCACAGGAATACGAAAAGACGCGGCAGGGGTTCAGGTTCCGGACACGGGAAGACCTCGTGCAGGGGCCGCAAGGGCGCCAAAAAGCGCTCCGGCAGGACAACGCGCCCGGGTTTTGAAGGCGGACAGATGCAGCTGGTGAGACGTATACCCAAAAGAGGGTTTAACGCCCCATTTAGCAATGAGTACCAGGTTGTTAATGTGGAGTCGTTAAATAGATTCAGGGAAAACTCAACAGTTGGCCCTAAGGAAATGAAGCATGCCGGCCTTATCGGCAGCGAGATCGAAAGAATAAAGATATTGGGCGCCGGTGATCTTAAAAAAATTCTTACAGTAAAAGCGCATAAGATTTCTGAAAGCGCGAAAAAGAAGTTTGAATCGGCAGGCGCAAAATTTGAGGTTTTGGCTTAATGCTTGAAGCCTTTATAAATACCGTAAAGATACCTGATCTACGCAAGAAGATATTTTTGACTCTTGCGTTGATAGCGGTTTACAGAATAGGTACCTACATACCGACGCCCGGTGTCGACGGCGCGAAGTTGGCGGTATTTTTCAATAATCTGGCCCGCACTCAGGGCGGAGCGCTCTTTGGCATAATGAATATGTTTTCCGGCGGCGCTATATCGCGTCTTACGATATTTGCGCTCGGGATAATGCCGTATATATCGGCGTCTATCATTCTGCAGCTATTAACCGCTGTCGTACCGGCTCTTGAAAGGCTTGCTAAAGAGGGTGAGGCCGGACAGAAGAAGATAGTGCAATATACAAGATACGGGACGGTCCTTCTGGCCGTAGTCCAGTCTTTCTTTATAGCTGTGTGGCTCGAAAATCCGGCGAGGTTCCAGGGCCTGCAGATAGTCCAGTTCCCGGGATGGTCATTCAGGATACTTACTGTTATAACCCTTACCAGCGGCACCGCGTTTATCATGTGGCTGGGCGAGCAGATACAGGAATATGGCATAGGTAACGGTATGTCGCTGATAATCACGGCCGGTATCATATCGCGTATCCCTACAGCGCTCTATCAGGTATGGTCATTATTCTCACCATTTGCGCCGGAGAAGGCACAGCTCGATCCATTCACGCTGATATTGATGATAGTGATGCTCGTAGGTGTTATCGCGGCGGTTATAGTGATTACCCAGGGGCAGCGCAAGATTCCGATACAATATGCCAAGCGCGTTATAGGCAGGAAGGTTTACGGCGGGCAGTCCACATTTATACCATTAAGGGTAAACCAGGGCGGAGTTATACCTATAATATTCGCGCAGAGCATAATACTATTTCCCGCGACTATAGCGGGCTTTATCCCTAATAAGACATTTCAGGACATAGCAATGTCTTTAACAAAAGGCGAGTGGGTTTACAATATTTCGTATTCAGTCCTGATAGTATTTTTCGCGTATTTTTACGCGGCAATAACATTTAACCCCGTAGATGTAGCCGATAACATGAAGAAGCACGGCGGATTTATACCGGGGATAAGGCCGGGAAAGCAGACGGCGGAATATCTGGATTTTATCATGACCAGGATAACCTTGCCGGGCTCTTTGTTTCTGGCCCTTATAGCGGTATTCCCGAGTATCATTTCAAATTGGCTTAAGATACCGTATCTTGTGGCAAGTTTCTTCGGCGGCACGGGATTGCTGATTATCGTCGGTGTCATGTTAGACACCATGAAACAGATAGAGTCGCACCTTTTGATGAGGCATTATGAAGGCTTCATGAAAAAAGGTAAAATAAAGTCAAGAAGGTAGTTAAATTGAAGATAGTTTTGTTGGGCGCGCCGGGCGCGGGAAAAGGTACTCAAGGAGTCGTTCTTTCACGAAATTACAAGATAGCGCATATTTCCACGGGCGATATATTGAGAGAAGCCGTTAAGCTCGGCACTGCTTTAGGCAAGAAGGCCAAGTCCTATATGGATAAAGGCGAACTGGTTCCCGATGAAGTTGTTACGGGAATAGTCGTCCAGCGCCTTGCCAAAGAAGATACCAAAAAAGGCTTTATTCTCGACGGGTTTCCCAGGACGTTAAACCAGGCCCAGGATCTTGATAAAGAACTTAATAAGATATCCAGCGGCATAGATATGGTGTTATATTTTGATATTCCCGAAGCGATCGCCATAGAGAGATTGACCGGCCGCAGGGTATGCAGAAAGTGTGGCGCAAATTACCATGTTAAAAATATACCGACTAAGAAAGAAGGTATATGCGATAAGTGCGGCGGCGAAATATATCAGAGGCAGGATGACACTATCGATACTGTCAAGAATAGATTAAAAGTTTACGAGGGCCAGACACGCCCATTAGTAGATTATTATACGAAAAAAGATATTTTGAAGAAGGTATCCGGGGCACTGGACGTTAACGAATTGTTTAAGGAGCTTTCCCGGATTTTTTCTGATGCACGGCTTGCATGATAATATTGAGAAGCGCCGAAGAGGTAGGGCAGATTAGGAAAGCCGGTTCGATCGTCGCGGCAACATTGGAAAGATTAAAAAAAGACGCGAAGGCCGGTGTAGCTACGGAAGAATTAGACAGAATTGCCGTAGAAGAGATAGCAAAACGCGGCGGACATGCCGCATTTAAGAATTATAAAGGGTATCCGGCGAATATATGCACATCAATAAACGAAGCTGTAGTGCATGGGATACCATCCGATAGACGTCTTGCGGACGGCGACATATTGAGCATAGACATAGGAGTAAGATACGGAAATTTCTTTGCTGACGCGGCGATCACGGTAGGCATAGGCAGCATAAGCGATACAGCAAAGAAGCTTATAAGTGTTACCCAGGAAGCTCTTTATCAGGGAATCAAGAACGCCAGGACGGGTAAGAGATTATCGGATATATCGGCAAGCGTTCAGTCATACGTTGAATCGAACGGTTTTAGTGTTGTCAGGGCTTTTGTAGGGCATGGCATAGGCGAGAAGATACACGAAGAGCCGGAGATACCCAACTATGGCGCTCCAAATAAAGGAGTAAGGCTGGAGCCGGGGATGATACTGGCTATAGAGCCCATGGTGAATGCCGGTACATTTGAAGTTGAAGTGCTGGATGATGGTTGGACAGCGGTTACTTTAGACAGGTCTTTATCAGCGCATTTTGAGCATACCATAGCGGTGAGAAATGGCGAGGCTCAGATATTAACGGCAGTATAAGGAATAGGTCATGTCAAATAAAGAAGAACCAATTACATTAGATGGGAAAGTTTTAGAGACTCTGCCCAATGCTATGTTCAGGGTAGAACTTCCCAATGGCCACAAGGTTCTTGCGCATGTATCGGGAAAGATGAGAATGAATTTCATAAGGATACTTCCGGGAGACACGGTGACTTTAGAGTTGTCTCCATACGATCTTTCAAGAGGAAGAATTATCCGAAGGGAAAAATAGGAGTTTAATAATGAAAGTAAGAGCAAGCGTGAAAAAGATTTGTCCAAAATGTAAGGTTGTGCGCAGAAAAGGCAACATTATGATTATCTGTGATAACCCAAAGCATAAGCAGAGACAGGGTTAAGTTATAAATTAGGAGGAAGAAGTGCCAAGAATAATCGGTGTTGACATTCCGAAAGAGAAGAGGATTGAGATATCTTTGATGTACATCTACGGTATCGGCCGTGCTGTATCCAATAAAATTTTGAAGTTGGCGAATATCAGTCCGGATAAGAGAGCAAAGGATCTTACCGAAGAGGAAGTTGCGCGTCTTTCGTCGATTATACAGAAAGACTATAGGGTAGAGGGGGACTTAAGAAGGGATATATCAGCCAATATAAAGAGGCTTATAGATATAGGCGCCTACAGGGGTCTCCGTCATAGAAGAGGACTGCCTGTACGCGGACAGAGGACAAAAACTAACGCGAGAACAAGGAAAGGTCCGAGGAAGACCGTCGGAATAGTAAGGCAGACTGCGAAGAAGACGGCACCAGCGGCCGGAGAAGGGGCAAAGGGTAAATAAAGATGGCAGAACAACAACAGCAGCAACAACAGCAAAAAAAAGGTAAATTCAAGAAGAGCAAAAAAGCGGTGAAGGCTCCGCCAAGCGGCATAGCCCATATTCTTGCCACATTCAATAATACGATAGTTACTATCGCTGACAAGCAGGGAAACGCGATATCATGGGCTTCCACCGGAAGTGTCGGATTCAAAGGTTCGAAGAAGTCCACGCCTTTCGCGGCGGGTATGGCTGCGGAATCCGCGGCTAAAAAGGCCGCAGAGCGCGGAGTAAAAGAAGTCGAAGTATATGTTAAAGGTCCCGGCGCGGGAAGAGAATCAGCGATAAGGTCCATACAGTCGGCGGGAATCACGATAAGGGCGATAAGGGATGTTACTCCTATACCTCACAACGGCTGTCGTCCGCAGAAGAGAAGGAGAGTGTAATGGCTAGATATACAGGGCCGACATGCAGATTGTGCAGGCGAGAAGGGCAAAAATTATTTTTAAAAGGCACGCGTTGCTCTACGGAAAAATGCGCCGTGTCGCGAAGGGCTTTTGCGCCGGGTCAGCACGGGCAGGGTCAGATGAGAAGGAAAGAGTCCAACTATGGCACTCAGCTTAGAGAAAAGCAGAAGGTAAAGAGAATATACGGAATTTTGGAAGCCCAATTCAGGCATTATTTCAGGATAGCGGAACGCTCAAAAGGCGTAACGGGCATAATGTTATTACAGCTTCTGGAAAGACGCCTGGACAATGTTGTATTCAGAATGAATTTAGCTACTTCCAGATCCGAAGCCAGAGAGCTTGTTCAGCACGGATTTGTTTATGTGAATAATAAGAGAGTCGATATACCTTCGTTCACGGTAAAGGTCGGTAATGCGATATCGGTAAAGCCAAAGAAGGAACCGATGTCCAAGGTGCTTAAAGATAGAAGAGAGATCCTTGCGGATAGATTGATACCTAAGTGGCTGGAAGTTGATAAAGAAGAATTCAAGGCAAAAGTAGTTGATGTGCCGACCAAAGAAGATATAGGATTCCCGATACAGGAACAGCTGATCGTTGAGTTGTATTCCAAGTAATTCTGCTTCGCCATTCAACGAATAAAACTCGGGCATGGCTTCGCAGGAATAAATTGAAAAAATAGGAGAAGATATATATGGGAATAAGCATGAAGAATTTCGAAATGCCGAAGAGATTGGTCCTGGATGAGTCTACCGCCACGGCTGATTACGGCAAATTTGTAGCGGAGCCTTTTGAGAGAGGCTACGGCATGACGATAGGAAATTCTTTGAGAAGAGTCCTCATCTCGTCTATAGAAGGTACCGCGGTCACCAGTATAAAGATAGACGGTGTACAGCATGAATTTTCGACTGTTAAAGGCGTGGTGGAGGATGTTTCTCAGATAATATTGAATATAAAGAAACTGATACTGCGCTCGCACTTCAAGACGCCCAAGCCGATATATATAGAGGTTGAGAAGAAAGGTGAAGTTACGGCTAAGGATATAAAGACGGACGAAACGGTAGAAATAATAAATCCGAATCTGCATATCTGCACGCTTACGAAAGAGACGAAGCTTAGCATAGAGATGCAGGTTGCCCGCGGCAGGGGCTATGTGCCGGCAGACAGGAATAAGAAGGAAGGCCAGGCCATAGGCGTTATACCTGTCGACTCTATATTTACGCCTGTAAAAAAGGTAAACTTCTCCGTCGAGGCTACGAGAGTCGGGCAGATAACGGACTACGATAAGCTTATAGTGGAGATATGGACGAATGGTTCAATAGCCCCGAAAGAGGCCCTTCTATACGCTTCTAACATATTTCAGAGGCACCTGGATATATTTGTCAATTTCGGAAAACTTCCCGAAGAAGAAGAGGTTCCGGAGGAGACGGAAGAGCAGAAATTATTAAGAGAGAAGATGAAGGTGCCGATATCTGAACTGGAACTTTCAGTGAGAAGTTCTAACTGTCTTAAGGAAGCCAGGATAAAGACGATAGGCGATCTTGTTAGGAAGTCCGAACTGGATATGCTTCAGTATAGAAACTTTGGTAAAAAATCTTTGGCCGAAATAAAGAAGGTCATTGTTGATATGGGATTGTCGCTGGGTATGAAGGTGGAAGGCGGCAAAAAATCTAAAGAAGAGTCGGAAGAGTAAGAGGGTTAAATGAGACATCATAAGGGGAACAGAAAATTAGGAATGCAGACGAGCCACAGGAAAGCGTTTATGCGCAATATGGCCCGTAACATTATAAAGTTCGAAAAGATAGAGACTACTTCCAGGCGCGCTAAAGAAGCAAGGCGCGTAGTGGAAAAGCTGATAACTTTAAGCAAGACCGATACGGTATTTTCACGTCGGCGGGCATATGATGTCCTTGCCGATAGGGATCTTGTTATGAAGCTATTCAAGGATCTCGCGCCGTTATTCTCAAAGAGATCCAGCGGTTTTACGCGTATAATACCTCTTGGTTTTAGACGCGGCGATGGCGCCCAAATGGTAATATTGGAGCTTACCGAAAGAAAGATCATCGAGAAACTGCCCAAGAAGAAGAAAGAGAAGGCAAAGGTCGAAGCGCCAAAAGCCAAAGAAGTTGTGGAAGAAAAGATAGAAAAAGAGCATGCGGCCAAGCATAAAGAGGAGATGAAGGAAGAACAGAAGTCGAGAGCCGTTCCTAAGTCCAAGCCTACTTTTGCTGAAGAGAAGAGGACCGAGAAGGCGAAGAGCGAAGATAAGAAGGCCGCGAGCCATCCGAACTTCATGAAGAACCTCAGGGGCCTATTCCGAAAAAGAGGCGACAGGTAACCTTTTAGCGTCATTGGAGGCTGTTTTAGCGGCCGAAGCAATCTCAGGCAATTCCTAAGTGCGTGGTGACATTCACCACGCACTTTTTTTCCACCTCCCACCCTTATGATATAAAACTTCCCTGTCTTGCTATGTAATAATAGCGGGTCCTGCCGCTTTAAGGACTTTTGTTCCAGTGGCGAGCATGGGGCTCACAGTAGCCCGCCAGGATTACCTGGTAGTCCGGCTATATAAAGCATACGTGATGGTCAATATGGAATCCTATATCGGCGGGCACATAGCTAATCCCATGCTCGCCTAATATCCAAAAGTCCTCAAAGCGTCACCCGCAATTGATATCCATAGACAGACAGGGAAGTTTTATCTGCCCTGGGGTCGGTGAATTTTTTCCACTTACGTTGAAGGGGTCCCCCGAGGGATGGGGTATTGAGCGGGACGTACGAATTGCGAGCGGGCATGGTTCCCGCCAAATACCTTTAAAAACAAGGC